>JBAQGU010000274.1:0-6523 GCA_049287975.1 Roseiarcus sp. | reverse complement strand
GCTGGCGCCGGCGTCGATCTGCTTGACCAGATCGGTCGCCTTGGCGCTCAGCGCCTTGCTCACTTCGTCGGCGCGCCATTGCTTCTCCACCGCATCCTTGACCTCGTCGAACGGGCGATCTCGCGCGGGGTCGACCTTGGCGACGTCGAACCAGAGAAAGCCGTGGTCCTTGGTGTCCAGCGCAGCGTCGTCGACGCCGATGTCGGACGCGAAGACGGCGCGCAGCAGCGCCTCCTTGTCCGGCAGATCGACGGCGGCGCCGTTGGGGTCGAGCCCCTGCGCATCGACGGCCGGGATGTTGCGAGCCTCGAGGCCGACGGCCTTGGCGGCTTCGCTGACCGACTTGCCGGACACGCGCGCGTCCTCGATCTTGTCGTGGATCGCAGTCACGTCGTTGGCGGCGCGGCGGGTCGCGATATCCTTCTTCACTGTATCGGCGACTTCGGCGTAACTCTCGACGCTCGAGGGGGTGACGGCGAGCACCCGGACGATCAGATAGCCGAACTGTCCCTTGATCACATCGGTGACGCCGGGCCCGGGCAAGGCGAAGGCGGCGTCGCCGATCGCGTGATCGAATGTGTCGGCCTTCGTCACGTCGCCGAGGTCCATATCGGTCGCCGTCAGATTGCGCGCCTTGGCGATATCGTCGAAGCTCGCGCCGGCCTTGATCTTCGCCTCGGCCTCCGCCGCCTCCGCCTCGGTTGGAAAGACGATCTGTTGCAGCTTGCGCTTTTCGGGGCTGGTGAAGCGCGCGTCCTTCTCTTTTTCGTAGGCCGCCTTGGCGTCCTCGTCGCTGACCTCGGAGGGCTTGGCGAGGCTCGCGGGCGAGACGAGAAGAATGTCGATCGCGCGATATTCCGGTGCCCGCCAGCTCGATTTGCGGTCGTCGTAATAGGCCTTCAGCGTCTCCGACGACGGGGCGGGAATATCGCCGGCCGCACCCGAAGGCAGCACGAAATAGTCGATCGCGCGGGTCTGCGCCTCGGCGCCCGCCAGCGCCTCGACCAGCGGTTTGGGCGCATCGACGCCATCGACGAGGGCGAATTCGAGCTGCTCGCGAAGATATTCCTTGCGCCGCTGCGCGAAAAACCCGCGTTCGCTGAGGCCGGAATCGCGCAAGGCCTGATCGAACATCGCGCGGTTGAACTGCCCGGACGCGTCTTGCATACTCGGATCGGCGCGCGCCGCTGCGGCGATCGTCTCGTCGGAGATCGCCAGCCCCAGCGTACGCGCCCGCTGATCCACCGCGGCGTCGGCGATCAGCCGCCGCAGCACCATGGAATCGAGACCCAACGCATGCGCCGTCGCGTTGGTGAGGGGGACCTTGGAGCGCCGCTGATACTGATAGATCAGGTTCTGCATTTCATTCTGGAACTGCTGCGCGGTGACGCTCTCGCCGCCGACGCTGGCGACCTTGTCCGAGGTAAATCCGCGAAGCATGTCGCCGACGCCCCAGATGACGAAGCTGACAATGATGAGGCCCATCACGATCGCCATGACGAAGCGGCCGATGCCGCCCTTCGCCGCTCTTCTCATTCCGTCGAGCATTTCCGCCCTGATCCTCGCTCGAACCTTTAGGGTCCCTTCGCCGGGCACTATCTAGTCCCGCGGGAAGGCTTTGCATAGGCGGCTCCAGAGTGATAATCGGCCGGCTCGTCTTCCTAGAGACCTGCCCATGGACCCCGACGTGCGCCCCCTTGTGGCGGGCAATTGGAAGATGAACGGCCTGACCGCCTCGCTGAGCGAGATCGAGGCGATGCGCGGCGCCGTGGAAAAGGGCGCCGCGGGCGCCGCGGAGGTCCTGATCTGCCCGCCTGCGAGCCTGCTCGCGCCGGCCGCCCAAATCCTGAGGGGCGGCAAGCTGGCGCTCGGCGCGCAGGATTGCCATCCTGCCCCCAGCGGCGCCTTCACCGGCGACATTTCGGCGGAAATGATCAAGGACGCGGGCGGGAGCTACGTCATCGTCGGGCATTCCGAGCGGCGCGCCGGCCACGCCGAGACCGACGCGCTGGTGCGGGCGAAAGCCGAGGCCGCTCGTAGGGCGGGCCTGACCGCCATCGTCTGCGTCGGCGAAACCCATGCCGAACATAGGGCCGGACGCACGGTGGAGGTCGTCAGCGGCCAACTGCGGGGATCGCTGCCGCCGCGCGAGACGCCGCACGGCCTGGTCGTCGCCTACGAACCGGTCTGGGCGATCGGCACCGGAATAGTTCCTACCGCAGCGTATGTCGCCCAATGCCACGTCGCCATTCGCGAGCTGCTCGGCGAGCTATATGGAGCGGCGGGCGGGCGGATGCGGATCCTCTACGGCGGCTCGGTCAAGCCGTCGAACGCGCGCGAGCTGTTGAGGCTGCCCAACGTCGACGGCGCGCTGGTCGGCGGGGCCAGCCTGAAGGCGGCGGAATTCCTGGCGATCGTCGCGGGGTGCTACGCGTAGGGGGTCGGCTCGAGCTCGTCGCTAGAAAATGTCGCTGCGCTACGCGAGCGCGGCCTAGAACTACTCCATGACGGCGCTGTGATCGACGGCCGCGGGTTGCGCGGGCTTGCGCAGCAGCAGCACGAGCGGCATCGCCACGAGCGACAAGATCATCAGCAGCTTGAAGTCGTCGATATAGGCGATGATCACCGATTGCAGAGTGATCATACCGTCGAGCGCGGCGCGTCCGGCCGCCTTCAGCGGATTGAGCGAGTGCCTCACCACGGGCGAATTGAACGCGTGGTTGAAAGGCGTGACATAGGCGGCGATCGCGGCGTGATTGATCTGGGTATTCTCGGTGACGAGCGCCGACACCACCGAGATCCCGACGCTCGACCCGATATTGCGCGACAGGTTGTAGAGGCCGGTTCCCTCGCCTCGCATCGTGGCGGGAAGCGTGGAAAAGGCCATCGTCGTCAGCGGCACGAACAGGAAGCCGAGCCCCATGCCCTGGACGAATCCGACGCTGACGATCGTCCACTGCGAAACGTCGGGCGTCCAGCCGGTCATCGCATACATCGCCCAGGCGGTCAGTCCGAGGCCCAAGGTCAGCAGCCAGCGCGTATCGACTCGCCCAATCAGGCGCCCGACGAGGAACATGCACAGCATGGTGCCCATTCCTCGCGGCCCCATCACGAGGCCGGCGGTCATGACGGGATAGCCCATCAGGGTCTGCAAGTAGGGCGTCATCAGCGCGAGTGAGGCGAGATAGGTGATGCCGACGATGAAGATGAAGATGAAGCTGACCGCGAAATTGCGGTCGAGAAACAACCGTGGGTTCACGAACGAGCGCGAAGCCGTGAACGTGTGGACGAGGAAGATATAGAACGCGGACGCCGTGACGATCGCCTCGATCTGGATCTCTCCGGAGGAGAACCAGTCGAGCTGCTCGCCGCGATCGAGAAAAATCTGCAGCGCGGCGATGCCGACGCTCAACGCGGCGAAGCCGAGCCAATCGAGCTTCGCGGCGGCGTCCTTCTTGGTCTCGAGCACGAAGAAGCTGATGCCGGCGAACGCCAGCGCGCCGATCGGCACGTTGATGTAGAAGACCCAGCGCCAGCTGATGTTGTCCGTCAACCAACCACCGATCACCGGCCCCAGCACCGGCCCGACCATCACCGATACGCCGAACAGGGCCATCGCCGATCCGCGCTCCTCGACATCGTAGATGTCGAGCAGAATGCCTTGCGACAAGGGAACGAGCGCCGCGCCGAACAGGCCCTGCATCAGGCGGAATACGACGATCTCGACCAGCGATTGCGAGACGCCGCAGAGGATCGAAGCGATCACGAAACCCGCGATCGCCGTCAAGAGAACGCGCTTGCGCCCGAACTTGTTGGCGAGGAAGCCCGAGGGCGGCGTCATGATCGCGGCGGCGACGATGTAGGAGGTCAACACCCAGTTGATCTGGTCCGAACTCGCCGAGACGCTGCCCTGGATGTAGGGGAGCGCCACATTGGCGATCGTGGTGTCCAGCGCCTGCATGATGACGGCGAGAATCACGCAAGCCGTGATCGCCCCGCGGTTGGCGACCTTCGGCATCTTCCTGGAAGCGGGCAGGTCAGCCATGGGCTTTCTCGGCGCGGGCGAGCGCGAGCAGGCTCTTGCCGCGCTCGATCAGGTTCGTCACGAAATCCGGAACGCCGCGCGCGTGGCCCGTATCGACATCGACCGTCACGCTCATCCCGACCCGCAGCGGCGGCTTGCCGTCCATGTCTTCGAGTTGCACGCGCATGGGGATGCGCTGCACGAC
This sequence comes from Roseiarcus sp., assembly GCA_049287975.1. Taxonomy (GTDB): domain Bacteria; phylum Pseudomonadota; class Alphaproteobacteria; order Rhizobiales; family Beijerinckiaceae; genus Roseiarcus. Next base: position 2,294 of record JBAQGU010000274.1, on the reverse strand, counting down.
CTTGACCCAGTTGCCCGTGGTATTCTGCGCCGGCAGCAGCGAGAAGCTCGAGCCGGAAGCCGGGCTGATGCTCTGCACGACGCCCTTCCATTCGACGCCCGGATAAGTGTCCACTGTGATGGTCGCGGGCTGGCCGGGCTTCACATAAGTCAGCTCCGTCTCCTTAGGGCTTGCCGCGACCCAGAGATGCGAGGACGAGACCAGGCTGAACGCCTGCTGCGACGCCTGCAGATAGGAGCCGACCTGGATGGTGTCGACGTTGGTCACGACGCCGTCGAACGGCGCTTTGACGACCGTGTCGTTCAGGTCGCGCTGCGCATTATCGACGCCGGATTTGGCCTGCAGGTAGAACGGATTCTGCTCGATCGTCTGGTTGGGGTTGCCGCCCAGCTGCGCCAATGTCGCTTCCGCCTGCGCCCTGGCGACCTTGATCTTCTGCTCGGTCGCGTCGAGATCGTGCTTTGCCGAGTCGAACGCCATCTTGGTTCCCGCGCCCGTCCCCACCAGATCCTGTTGCCGCTTGGATTGAACCTGAAAGAAGGAAAGGTCGGCCTCCGCCTGATCGATTTGCGCGAGGGAGAGCTTGTAGGTCGCCTGCAGCGTCAGAACCTGATCGTGCACCGTGCCGAGCTGAGCCTTCGCGCCGTCGAGGGCAATCTGGTAAGTGTCGGGTCTCAGCCGATAGAGCACTTGCCCCTTCTTCACCGCTTCGTTGTCGTGGACATCGATCTCCACGACCGTTCCGGCGACGTCGGTGGAGACACCTTCCATTTCGGCCTGCACATAGGCGTTGTCGGTCGACGTTATCTGCCCACCCGTCACGTAGAAATAGCCCCCGGCAATCAGGGCGATGGGCAGCAGCGCGAACAACAGCGGACGCTTCCAGCCGCGCTTGGGCGCATTCGTCGGCCTGGCGCGAGCCGGCCGGGGGGTTTCCGCAGCGGCGGGCGCGGGTTTGGGCGCCTCGCCTTCGGGCGCCGGCTTTCGCAGTTCGCGGACGATCTCGCGCCGCAGCGGAGCCGCGGGGGCGTTCGCCGCATCCGCGGGTATCCGGTGAATCGAAACGCCGTCAGCCATAGTGAGCCTCTTTCTCGGGGATTGGGGCTCGGTTGGCCGCCATCAAGTTTGTTTTCATGAGCTCGAGCGTCTGAAGCAGAGAATCGCGATTTTCGCGCGTGACACCGCTCAGCGCTTCGGCGCGGGTTGCCTCGGCGAGAGGTTGCACGTTGGCGAGCAGCGGACGGGCAGCGTCCTTCAAGAACAGCAGCCAGATCCGTCGATCGGTCCCATGCTGCCGGCGTTCGACCAGGCCCCGCTCCACGAGCTTGTCGAGGATGCGGACCAAAGTGATCGGCTCGATCTCGAGAAGCTCGGCCAGAGCCCCCTGATGGATGCCTTCGTTCTTCGAGAGATAGGCGATGGCCTGCCATTGCGAACGCGTCAGGCCGGAGTTGCGAGCCTTCTGCTCGAATCTCTTCCGCATGAGGCGGTCGACCTCATGAATTAAAAAGCCAAGTGTCGGATGTGAATCAGTCATGTTCGGTTTCTGGACAAATTGCACATCTAGCGATATTGCTAAGTTAGCTTACTATCAGCGACCATATAACAAGCATGCTTCGGCTCGGCAAGCGGCGCACGGCGGGGGCAGTTAACAAATTTGTGAACGCCCCTTTTTTTCGGGCGCGGAAAGCCCGACGCCGATGCGGACATGCAAAGAGGGAGAGCGACAGATGAGCGGGGATCGAGGATTCTTCGGCTGGCTGGGGTCAGTCGCCGGCATGCCAATTTCGCTGCTTTTGGCGGGGCCGGCGTTCGGAAAACAGATCGTCAGTTGCGGCGGCGCCGTGTTGCTGGGCGGCGCTCAACTGCTATGCAGCCATGTCGATCCGAGCGCGCCGCCGCAAACCTGCACATATAGCTGGGCGATGGCGACGCCGGCCAACCAGACGCAAATCGTCGAAGGCTCCTTCCTGATTCCACCGGGGACTTCGAACCTGATGGTCTACCAAGGCAGCGGATTTGTTCGCGCCCTCTCGGAACCGATCGTTCTCTGCCAGGGCAAGCGGGGAGGGGGTTGAGGCCCTTCTCCCGCTCTTCGCGGGAAAGGTGGGCAATAGGGCGTCGAAAGACGCCCGTCTTTGATGGGCTATGGCGCCGGATGAGGGCCGTCGTAGTTCCCACGACCCTCACCCCCCAGCCCCTCTCCCGCGAGAGCGGGTGAGGGGCCTCAACGCGCCAGCCATCTCGCCGCGCCTGTTCCCGCCGCGGCGCCCGTCGCGAAGGCGCCCTGCAAG
>JBAQGU010000273.1:0-5558 GCA_049287975.1 Roseiarcus sp. | reverse complement strand
CGCCGGGCGCAGGCGCCGCCGCCGCCGCTCCTGTCGAGGAAAAGACCGAGTTCACGGTCATACTGGCCGCGATCGGCGACAAGAAGATCGAAGTCATCAAGGAAGTCCGCGCGATCACCGCGCTGGGCCTGAAGGAAGCCAAGGATCTGGTCGAGGGCGCGCCCAAGGCCGTCAAGGAAGGCGTCACGAAGGAAGAGGCCGAGAAGATCAAGGCCGCTCTGGAGAAGGCAGGCGCCAAGGTTGAGCTCAAATAAGTTTGCGCGGCTCCAAGGGGGCCGAATTGCTAGTCGAACGGCCTCGGCTCCAGCCTGGGCCGTTCGGTCGTTTTTCAGGTGCGAGTGTTCTTTTTGAGCGTTTGAGGTCGGTCGGGTTCGCGCCCGTCCGACAATCCAGCCGTCCAGTGGACGGCTGGAGCAGAGGGCCGAAGGCCCGCATCGCCCGCCTCCCGCGGAGCGGCGCCGCGAATTTAGCGCGCGTCGACCGGGCGGCCCGGCTAGCCAGGATTGAGGAGCGACATGGCGCAGACATTCACCGGCCGCAAACGTGTTCGCAAGGTCTTCGGCCACGTCAAGGAAGTCGGCGAGATGCCGAACCTGATCGAAGTGCAGAAGGCTTCCTACGACCAGTTTCTCATCATGCGGGCCCCGAAGGGCGGCCGCGCCAACGAGGGCTTGCAGTCGGTTTTCAAGTCTGTGTTCCCGATTTCGGATTTCGCGCAGACCGCGCAGCTAGAGTTTGTGAAATACGAGTATGAGCCGCCGAAATACGATGTCGACGAGTGCCGCCAGCGCGGCATGACTTACGCTGCGCCGCTGAAGGTGACGCTGCGCCTGATCGTGTTCGACGTCGACCCGGAGACGCAGGCCCGGTCCGTCAAGGATATCAAGGAGCAGGACGTGTACATGGGCGACATGCCGCTCATGACCGACAACGGCACCTTCGTCGTCAACGGCACCGAGCGCGTCATCGTTTCGCAGATGCACCGCAGCCCCGGCGTGTTCTTCGACCACGACAAGGGCAAGAGCCATTCGTCGGGCAAGCTCCTGTTCGCCGCGCGCATCATTCCCTATCGGGGGTCCTGGCTCGACATCGAGTTCGACGCGAAGGACATCGTACACGCGCGCATCGACCGCCGCCGCAAAATTCCTGTGACTTCGCTGCTCTTCGCGCTCGGCCTCGATGGCGAGGAGATTCTGTCGACCTTCTACCGGAAGGCGGTCTACACGCGCGAGAAGCAAGGCTGGCGCGTGCCCTACGATCCCGATCGCATGAAGGGCATCAAGGTCGCCACCGACCTCGTCGACGCCGACACCGGCGACGTGGTGGTGGAGGCCGGCCGGAAATTGACGGTTCGCTCGGCGCGTCAACTCGTCGAGAAGGGCTTGAAGGCGGTGCGCGCGAGCGACGCGGACCTGGTCGGCCAATATATCGCCGAAGACCTGTATAACGCCCAGACCGGTGAAATCTTCGCCGAGGCTGGAGACGAGATCACCGAAAAGCTGCTCGCATTGTTCGTGGAGAAGGACTTCGAGGAGATTCCGATTCTCGAGATCGACCACATCAACGTCGGCCCCTATATCCGCAACACGCTGAAGGTGGACAAGAATTCCTCACGGGAGGATGCGTTGTTCGACATCTACCGCGTCATGCGCCCCGGCGAACCGCCTACGCTCGACAGCGCCGAGGCGATGTTCAACTCGCTGTTCTTCGACAGCGAACGCTACGACCTTTCGGCGGTCGGTCGCGTGAAAATGAACATGCGTCTCGATCTCGACGCCGCCGACACCGTGCGCGTACTGCGCAAGCAGGATATCCTCGCGGTCGTAAAGGCGCTCGTCGATCTGCGCGATGGCCGCGGCGACATCGACGACATCGATCATCTGGGAAATCGGCGCGTTCGCTCGGTCGGCGAACTGATGGAGAATCAATATCGCGTGGGCCTGCTCCGCATGGAGCGGGCGATCAAGGAGCGCATGTCCTCCGTGGAGATCGATACGATCATGCCGCAGGACCTCATCAACGCCAAGCCGGCGGCGGCGGCGGTGAGCGAATTCTTTGGCTCCTCGCAGCTTTCGCAGTTCATGGACCAGACCAATCCGTTGTCCGAGATCACGCACAAGCGCCGCCTGTCGGCGCTCGGGCCCGGCGGGCTCACGCGCGAACGCGCCGGGTTCGAGGTGCGCGACGTGCATCCCACGCATTACGGCCGCATCTGCCCGATCGAAACGCCCGAAGGCCCGAACATCGGGCTGATCAATTCGCTCGCCACCTTCGCGCGCGTCAATAAGTACGGCTTCATCGAGTCGCCCTATCGCAAGATTCGCGACGGCAAGGTCACCGACGAAGTGTCCTACCTGTCCGCGATGGAAGAGCAGAAGTACAGCGTCGCGCAGGCGGACACGCCGATCGACGCCGCCGGCCATCTCGTCGGCGATCTCATCGTCTGCCGTCAGGCTGGCGACGTGGTTTTCCTGCCGGGCGACCGGGTCGATTACATGGACGTCTCGCCCAAGCAGCTGGTGTCCGTCGCGGCGGCGCTGATCCCGTTCCTGGAGAACGACGACGCCAACCGCGCGCTGATGGGCTCGAACATGCAGCGCCAGGCGGTGCCGCTGGTGCGCTCCGACGCGCCGCTGGTCGGCACCGGCATGGAAGCGATCGTGGCGCGCGACTCGGGCGCGGCGATCGCGGCGCGCCGGGCCGGCGTGATCGATCAGATCGACGCCACCCGTATCGTCATTCGCGCGACCGACGAGACCGACGCCACAAAGCCGGCGGTCGACATCTATCGCCTGATGAAGTTTCAACGCTCCAACCAGTCGACTTGCATCAACCAGAAGCCGCTGGTGCGGGTGGGCGACCGCGTGGAGAAGGGCGACATCATCGCCGACGGTCCTTCGACGGATCTCGGCGATCTCGCGCTCGGCCGCAATGTACTGGTCGCGTTCATGCCCTGGAATGGCTACAACTTCGAGGATTCGATCCTGCTCAGCGAGCGCATCGTCAAGGACGACGTCTTCACCTCGATACATATCGAGGAATTCGAGGCGATGGCGCGCGACACCAAGCTCGGGCCGGAGGAAATCACGCGCGACATTCCGAACGTATCGGAAGAGGCGTTGAAGAACCTCGACGAAGCCGGCATCGTCTACATCGGGGCCGACGTCGTCGCCGGCGACATTCTGGTCGGCAAGATCACGCCCAAGGGCGAGAGCCCGATGACGCCGGAAGAGAAGTTGCTGCGCGCCATCTTCGGCGAAAAGGCGTCCGATGTGCGCGACACCAGCTTGCGCGTGCCGCCGGGCGTTCAGGGCACGATCGTCGAAGTGCGCGTATTCAACCGCCACGGCGTCGAGAAGGATGAACGCGCTCAGGCGATCGAGCGCGAGGAGATCGAGCGCCTGGCCAAGGACCGCGACGACGAACAGGCGATCCTCGACCGTAACGTCTATGCCCGCCTGGCCGATATTCTGATCGGCAAGCGCGCGCTTTCGGGGCCCAAGGGCTTCAAGAAGGATCAGATTCTCACGCGCGCGCTGATCGACGACCATCCGCGCTCGCAGTGGTGGACGTTCGCGCTCGAGAGCGATCCGATCATGACCGAAATCGAGGCGATGCGGAAGCAGTACGACGAATCGAAGAAGTCGCTGGAAAGCCGCTTCCTCGACAAGGTCGAGAAGCTGCAGCGCGGCGACGAATTGCCGCCGGGCGTGATGAAGATGGTCAAGGTCTTCATCGCCGTGAAGCGGAAGATCCAGCCGGGCGACAAGATGGCCGGACGTCATGGCAACAAGGGGGTCGTCTCGCGCATCACCCCGCAGGAAGACATGCCGTTCCTCGCCGACGGGACGCCCGTCGACATCGTGCTCAACCCGCTCGGCGTGCCGAGCCGCATGAACGTCGGCCAGATCCTGGAGACGCATCTGGGTTGGGCCTGCGCGGGGCTGGGCAAGCAGGTCGGCGAAGCCGTCGACGCCTATCACAAGGCGATGGACGCCAAGCTGTTGCGCGCCAAGCTCGAGCAGATCTACGGCGACAACGAGACGATCAAGGGACTCGACGATAAGGGGCTCGCCGAACTCGGCGACAATCTGCGCCGCGGCGTTCCCATCGCGACGCCCGTCTTCGACGGCGCGCGCGAGAAGGACATCGTCGAAATGCTGAAGATGGCGAACTACGATGCGTCCGGGCAGGTGACCCTGTTCGACGGCCGCACTGGCGACGCCTTCGACCGCAAGGTGACCGTCGGATACATTTACATGCTCAAGCTTCACCATCTCGTCGACGACAAGATCCACGCGCGCTCGATCGGACCCTACAGTCTCGTCACCCAGCAGCCGCTGGGCGGCAAGGCGCAGTTCGGCGGCCAGCGTTTCGGCGAAATGGAGGTTTGGGCGCTGGAAGCCTACGGCGCCGCGTACACCTTGCAGGAAATGCTCACCGTCAAGTCCGACGATGTGGCGGGCCGGACCAAGGTCTATGAAGCGATCGTGCGCGGCGATGATACGTTCGAGTCGGGAATTCCAGAGAGCTTCAACGTGCTCGTGAAGGAAATGCGTTCGCTCGGTCTCAACGTCGAGCTGGCCTCCACGAAGAAACTGCCGGGAGACGCGTCGCCGATCGAGGCGGCCGAATGACGGCCGCGCTCGTGCTCGATCCTGCGCGCGCGAGCTTTCAGTATGACGCGGGAATCCTCACGATTCCCACGATTTCCATCAAGGCGGGCCGCGGTCGTCTCTGACGATCGGCGCCCGCGGGAGATGCAGAGATGAACCAAGAAATCACGAATCCGTTCGCGCCCGTCGCCGCCCCCGTGGCGTTCGATCAGATTCAGATCGCGATCGCAAGCCCGGAAAAGATTCTGTCCTGGTCGTTCGGCGAGATCAAGAAGCCGGAGACGATCAACTATCGCACTTTCAAGCCGGAGCGCGACGGCCTGTTCTGCGCGCGCATCTTCGGGCCGATCAAGGATTACGAGTGCCTCTGCGGTAAATACAAGCGTATGAAGTACAAGGGTGTCATCTGCGAGAAGTGCGGCGTCGAGGTCACGCTGTCGCGCGTGCGCCGCGAGCGCATGGGCCATATTTCGCTGGCCGCGCCAGTGGCCCACATCTGGTTCCTGAAGTCGCTGCCCTCCCGCATCGGCCTGTTGCTCGACATGACGCTGAAGGACCTCGAGCGCATCCTCTATTTCGAATCCTATATCGTGCTCGATCCGGGCATGACGTCGCTCAAGGATCGCCAGCTCCTCTCCGAGGACGATTATCTGCGCGCGCTCGACGAATTTGGGCAGGACAGCTTCACCGCGATGATCGGCGCCGAGGCGATTCGTGAAATCCTGAAGGGCATGAATCTCGCCAAGATCGCAGAGGATCTCAAGGTCGAAATCGCCCAATCGAAGAGCGAGCTGAAGCCCAAGCGCCTCGCCAAGCGGCTCAAGATCATCGAGGCCTTCATGCATTCGGGCAACAAGCCGGAATGGCTGATCTTGACCGAGGTGCCGGTGATCCCGCCCGATCTGCGTCCGCTCGTGCCGCTCGACGGCGGCCGCTTCGCCA
>JBAQGU010000272.1:0-12399 GCA_049287975.1 Roseiarcus sp. | reverse complement strand
GCGGAATCCATCGGCCGCGCCTCGCGCGGGCAAGGATGCGCCATGACCGCTCGCGCCGCGCGGGAGCGCGAATGACTTTGCTCGGCCCAATCGAACACCGGGTGCGCTTCGCAAGCATGTGTCATGGTCGCGAACGCGAGCAATCCGGTTGCCCGCTTTGCGCCCGACGACGGCGCGGCCTGTGCGACCGCTTCGTCATGTCCCCACGGCCGGATCCCCACCTTTCGCAGGGATGACACGTATTGGCTTCGTCGGTCTGGATGAAGCTGCTACTTTGTGACATCGCCTTCGTTGGAGAGATTGATAGTTCGCCGCAACATCGGGGAAAACCGTGAATCCCGCGACGCCTTCGCATCGGTCCGCCATGTGAGCATCATCTGCCGGCGGGCCGCTTTGTCCGGCTTTGTCAGCGAGCGAACTCATCCGGGAAGGCGAGGCGCGGGGCGCCCCTTTTCCGCCTGGTCTCCCGGCGACGCGCCACGACCCATGCCGATGACGGCGGATGGCCGTGTGAATATGCAATTTGTGCCTTTTCGGTGAAAGACCTCACACGCGCAAACGTCCAAGGTGCAGCCGTCGCCGGCGCGCTCACGGGCGCATCGGCGAAGCGGAAGAAGAAAGTCGGGTCATTTCCGATGAACCGGTTCACGCTCGTATTCGCGGTCTTGTCCGTAGTCGCCGCTGGCAGTTTCGCGGCGGCGCCTCGCGCCGCCTCACACTGAAGAAGGGGAAGCTCGGATGCTTTGTCTCTTCCCATTCAGGAGGTCAACCATGTCTAGACATACTCCCGCGGAAGGGTCGTCGCTGTCGCCTCTTTGCCGCGCGTTCGGATTGGCTGCCGTCGCCGCCGAGCTCAACTTGCAGATGGATACGCTCGAGCCCGAGACCGCGAGGGCCATCGAGAGAGGCGCGGCGGCGTTATTCCTGGCGGGCTATGGTCCAAGGCTGACCGGCTCTGCTCCCAGCGCACGGCTCAATGAGAGAGATGGCAAGCGCGGAGCGCGAGGCACTTTCACAAAGGCCAAGCGATCCGAGCGTCTGCATGAGAAAAACCGTGCGAGCGCGACAGTTGCGAATTGAGGGCCAATTCTGAGCTGCTATCGCGATCAGACGCCCCTGCCAACTCGAAAATCTGTTGCGTTCTCGAAAGACGTTACTGTCGCCGCTTGAGACAATGAGCGCTTATCGAGGCCCGCATCGACGTCCCCGATGCGGCTTCTGACGGAGCAAGTGATGACATACGCTGCACTTCCAATACTGTCCGGCGATCGTGGACTCGCCCGCTATCTCAATGAGATCAGGCAGTTTCCGCTGCTGGAACCGCAGCAGGAATATACGCTGGCCAAGCGCTGGCGGGAACACGACGACCGCGAGGCGGCCCGTCAGCTCATAACCTCGCATTTGCGCCTCGTCGCCAAGCTCGCCATGCGCAATCGCCGCTATGGGCTGCCAATGTCCGAAATCATCTCTGAGGGGAACGTGGGTCTGATGCAAGCGTTGAAGCGCTTCGAGCCGGAACGCGGCTTTCGCTTTGCGACCTATGCGATGTGGTGGATCAAGGCGTCGATACAAGAATACATCATGCGCTCATGGTCTCTGGTGAAGATAAGCGCGACCGCCAATCAAAGGAAGCTGTTCTTCAATCTTCGGCGCGCCAAGAGCCGCATCTCGTCGCTCGACGGAGGGGATCTGCGATCCGACCAAGTCAAGCAAATTGCGAAGCAGCTCGGCGCCAGCGAGCGGGACGTGATCGACATGGATCGTCGACTGTCGGGCGACGCTTCTCTCAATGTCCCGTTGCGAGAGGGCGATGGCGAATGGCAAGATTTACTCGCCGACGACGCGGACGATCAGGAACACAAGCTCGTCGAGTCCGAGGAAGCCTCGAAGCGCCACGACGCTCTGGCCGCCTCTCTCGGTGTCCTCAATCCACGCGAACGGCGCATCTTCGAGGCACGCCGCCTGACAGACGATCCAATGACGCTAGCAGATCTCTCCTCCGAACTCGGCGTGAGCCGCGAGCGCGTACGCCAGATCGAGTCCCGCGCCTTCGAAAAGATTCAACACGCGGTGAAGACGGTGTACGCGGCGCGGGAAGCAACCCGGACTTCTCTGGCAGCCGCATAGAACGAATTGGTAGCCGACGAGCGGCCACAAGGCGGTGCAGGTGCATGCGGATGGCGTTGCCGGCGCTGCTCGTCTATGCGCGGAGATCGCGGCATTGGGTTGGTTTTGTCGCGCTGCTTCGGCGCCCCCGCAGGCGCCCTAGGTCACATTGCGCTTCCGGCGCGCGCGGCTTCGTAGCGGCAAGGCCGGCAAGCTTTCAGTGTCGTGATGTTCTGGATGCTCGCATTCGCGGGCATGGCACGGAGGCCCATTGTCCACCGCCAGCTCCTCCACGGCATACACGGAGTTGGCGCGGGGCGTCGGCGTGGTTGTTCGGGTACGTGGCGCTCAATCGCGCGATCGTGCACGCCACGAGCAACCATGTAGGACACAATGTGCGCGGCATTGTCCAACGTCGGCAGACTGGCAGTGTGCGAGATCACCGGCCGTTTTCAATCCGGCCGCCGCCCGCATGTCCGAAGTCGCACTCGTCGACCCGATCGCGCTCTCAAAAGACCGCAAGAAAGCCCCGCTGTCGGCGCCCTCTTGATATTCGCGAAGCTGGCGACCATTTCGCGGCAGCTTCAGGTTGTGAACCCGGCGGCAAATCTACCGCGATTTCCGCCACGGAATCGCTGGCGACGACAACCAAGGTCAAATCGCGTCTCGACGCGCCAGGGACCGGGGTGTTCCCACATTGCCAGGCTAGAGGCCGGCTCCTTCATGACCGATCTTGTCCGTCGCGACGTCTTGCATCATGGCGAGAAGCTCATGTGGGACCAGCATCGGCGTGCAGGCCTTGTTGCCGTCGATGAAGAACACCAAAGCCCCCGGGTTGCCGTCCACCTCCGCGAGAACAGCCTTGTCGCCGTAAGGCAGACCGGGAGGGGTTTGCGGATTTACGACGTAGACGCCGCGCAGGAACTGCCATTGTTGCTGGGTCAGCTGGATCCACTGGCCGTTGTGCGCCTTGACCGCCTCTTTCGGTACGGCGATGTCGACGCACTGGTTGGCCGTATTGCCCTCTGCGAAGGCGACATGCGGGAGCGCGATCAGAGCGCCGACAAATGCGAGATGCTTCTTGTTCAACATCGGGACCTCCTATGGGCAAGCGCTCTCCACTAGATGCATGGAGACGGGCGCGCGTGCATTGCAGCCATCCTAATCGAAAGCAGCTGCAGGTCTTTCGAACGTGCGCTCAATCTTTCAAATTGGCACAGTCATCTTCGCGTTGGATCGATGATCCGCGTGGTTGGCGAGTGGCAAACGGCGACTAATCAATGGGGGGAGGAGATCTTTCGCTCTCCACTCGCTATTCGCCACTCGCGTTGGCGCCGCAGAAACTCATCCCACTCGCTAATCGCCACTCGCATTGATCCGCAGCGAAAAGCACGGCATGACGACCTCAACTGCGGGAGGAGTGTCAACATGCGAACACAAGTCGTCATCGTCGGCTCGGGTCCCTCGGGTCTGCTGCTCGGGCAGCTGCTGGCCAAGGCCGGAATCGAAACGATCATCCTGGAACAGAAGTCGAAGGACTACGTGCTCGGCCGGATTCGCGCCGGCGTGCTCGAAGAGGGCACGGTCGGGCTGATCGAGCAGGCCGGGGCGGCCGCGCGCTTGCATGGGGAGGGCCTCGTTCACGATGGAATCGAGATCGCCTTCGAAGGCTCGAGGCATCGCATCGACTTCGAGGCGCTGACGGGCGGGACCGTGACCGTCTATGGCCAGACCGAGGTGACGCGCGACCTGATGGAGGCGCGGGCCGCGATCGGCGCGCCGACCGTGTACGAAGCGCTCGACGTCGATCTGTTCGAACTCGAGTCCGATCGACCCGTGGTTCGCTATCGCAAGGATGGCGAGGCCTGCGAGATCGCTTGCGATTACGTTGCGGGTTGCGACGGATTTCATGGCGTCGGCCGCCGTTCGATACCCGAAAACGGGCTTCGCGCCTACGAGCGGGTGTATCCGTTCGGCTGGCTGGGCGTCCTCGTCGACCAGCCGCCGATCTCGAACGAGCTGATCTATGTCAATCATCGCAGGGGCTTTGCGCTTTGTTCGATGCGCTCCATGACGCGCAGCCGCTATTATCTGCAGTGCCGACTCGACGAACACGTCGAGGATTGGCCGGACGAAAAGTTCTGGGAGGAGTTGACGCGCCGCCTCGATCCGGACGTGGTCGGTAATCTGCGCACCGGCGCGTCGATCGAAAAGAGTATCGCGCCGCTGCGCAGCTTCGTCGCCGAGCCGATGCGGTTCGGCCGGCTGTTTCTGGCGGGCGACGCCGCCCATATCGTTCCGCCGACCGGCGCGAAGGGCCTCAATCTCGCGGCGAGCGACGTCGCCTATCTCTCGCGGGCGCTGATCGAGCGATACGCGAGCGGCTCCAGCGCGAGTTTGGACGCCTACCCCGAGAAGGCGCTCGCGCGCGTCTGGAAGGCGGTGCGGTTCTCATGGTGGATGACGCAGACGCTGCATCGCTTTCCCGAATCGAGCGGCTTCGATCAGAAGATGCAGGCCGCCGAGCTGGAATATCTCTTCAGCTCGAAGGCCGCGCAGACCGCGCTCGCCGAGAATTACGTGGGGTTGCCGTATTGAGAAACCGACGGCGTTTCCCCTCCGTCCTCTTGGGGGAGGGGTTGCTGGTGGGCGCTCGCCGCAAGCGGCGCGAGGATCAGACAGCGTCGCGTCGATTATTGTCTTATCCTCTGCAGAGCTGATCTTTGATGCAACTGACTACATGGCGCGCAAGAATCGACTTCGCGCCAAATTCCCTGCTCCGGTCGAGAACGCGGAATTAATTCCCTGCTCGCCCGAAATTCCCTGCTCGGCTGCTCGGCCGTGTAGGGGCGCAAATAGCTGAATTCGCAGATGTTTTTCGAGACGTATTTTCGCAAAAAAAGCAGATGCGGCGAAATTCCCTGCATTTTTCCCTGCCACCAGGGAATTCGGCACGTCTGGAGATTGTGAAATCGATCCACGGCGAACTTGCCAAGGAGCCGAAGGTCGAGAAATGGGGCATGCTCGAAAAAAACGCATCATTTCGCAGCCCGCGGGCGTCTTCCGCACGCACTGCAACGTTGGATTGAAGCATTTATTCCGCGCCGGCGCCTGAGAACGGGGAGGGGAGAGCCGCGCCTCATTCGGGCGCCTTTCCGCCAAATCCCGCGGCCTCGACCGCAAGGTGAACCTTGTTCTGGAAACGGGCGTCCTCACCCGAAGCCAGAAGTTCGGCTGCCCGGGCCGTGGCCTCGCAGATCACGTCGACCCAGCGCATTTCTTCCTTCGAAAAATCGCCGAGCACGAACGGATAGACCAGCGTCTTGTCGCCGGGATGTCCGATCCCCAAGCGGAGCCGCTTGTAGTCGTTGCCGATATGCGCCGTGATCGAGCGAAGGCCGTTATGTCCCGCGTTGCCGCCGCCGACCTTGACGCGGGCTTTGGCGGGCGCGAGGTCGAGTTCGTCGTGAACGACGATGACCGAGGCGAGGCCGAGCTTGTAGAAGCGCATCGCCTCGCCGACGCTTCGCCCGCTTTCATTCATGAAGGTTTGCGGCATCAGCAGCGCGGCGCGGGTCGCGCCCAGCGTTCCGTCCGCGACGAGCCCTTGGAACCGGGATCGGAACGGACCGATGCGATGGGCCGCGGCGATCGCCTCGATCGCCATGAACCCGATGTTGTGTCGGTTCCTGGCGTGGCGAGCGCCCGGATTTCCCAGGCCTGCGATCAGGATCATGAGCGGATCGCCATGAAAAAAGCCCGCCCGCTGGCGTGCGGACGGGCCGGCGAGCTTCGGCGCAAATGCGCCCTTATTTCTTGGCGGCCGGCTTGGCGGGCGCGGCCGCGCCCTTGGCCGGAGCCGCGGCCGGAGCGGCCTTGGCCGGACCCGGGGTAGCGCCCTTGGCTGGAGCCGCAGTTGCGGCGCCCTTGGCCGGAGCCCCCGCGGCGACTGCCGGAGCGGCGGTCGAAGTCGCGACCGCAACCGGCGCCTCTTCCTGATAGACGGTCGGCGGAACGATCGTCACGACGGTGAAATCCGTCGAGGTATCCGCGGGACGGCAGCCTTCCGGCATCTTGATCGCGGTGACATGAACCGAATCCTGGAAATCGAGGCCCGTGAGATCGACGGTGACTGCCTCGGGAATGGCGTCCGCCGGCGCGAGCAGTTCGATCGAATGCATCACCAGATTGACTGCGCCACCCTTCTTGACGCCCGGCGAGGCTTCACGATTGACCACGTGGACGGGCACGGCGATACGGACGCGCGAACCCGGACGCAGGCGCAGGAAATCGACGTGGACCGGCTTGTCGGTGACGACATCGAGCTGAAAGTCGCGAGGCAGCACCCGCTCCTTGCGGTCGCCGATTTCGAGTTCGAAAATCGTCGTGAGGAACTGGCCGGCATAAACCAGCTTGTTCAGCTCCCTGAAATCGACCGAAACCGGCTCGGGCTTCTCGCCGCCGCCGTAAATGACGCCTGGAACGCGGCCTTCGCGACGAACGGAGCGGGCGGCCCCCTTGCCTGTCCCGCTGCGCGCCACGACCGCGAGTTGCTTGATCGCTGCCATGTCACATATTCCTCGAGTGTCGCGCCCTGCCTCCAGGGGTGTCGGAAACGGCGCGGAGCCGGGCTTATAGAGACATCGGTTCGGTCGAGCAAGACCTAACCGCCCAGACGTTGCCCAGACGTTCCACGCCGGGAGCGGGCGCGGCGCGCGACACGAAAATTTCGTGGGCCGAAGGGAACTCTTCGCGAAAGCGCGCGTTGTGCCTCGTTGGGGTAAGCCTTCAGATCGGCTGATCGTAGTCCGTCGAGTTGCGAGCGGTGGACAGGGGGTTTATCAACGCCAGCGCCCGTGAGGGGCCCCCGAGTGAAGGCCAGCGCCTCGCCGTCGTTCATTCCCCAGGAGCCATGCCGATGAGTTTCACCCTTCCCGAACTGCCCTACGCCTACGACGCCTTGGCCCCCTACATGTCCAAGGAAACGTTGGAATATCACCACGACAAGCATCATCAAGCCTACGTCACCAACGGCAACAATCTGCTGAAGGGGACGGAGTGGGAGGGAAAGACGCTCGAGGAGATCGTCCGCGGCTCTTTCGGCAAGAATCCGGGGCTCTTCAATAACGCTGGACAGCACTACAACCATATACATTTCTGGAAGTGGATGAAGCCGCGTGGCGGCGGCAAGATTCCAGGCGACCTCGAGAAGGCGCTCGTCCAGTCCTTCGGCTCGGTCGAGAAGACCACACAAGACTTGATCGCGGCTGGAACGACGCAGTTCGGTTCCGGCTGGGGCTGGCTGACCGTGACGGACGGGAAGATCTCTGCGACCAAGACCCCGAACGGCGAAAACCCGCTCGTCCACAAGGGGGTCCCCATCCTCGGCGTCGATGTCTGGGAGCATTCCTATTACATCGACTATCGCAACCGACGTCCCGATTACCTGAAGGCTTTCGTCGAAAATCTCGTCAACTGGGAATATGTGGCGGAGCTTTATCAGCGCGCGACCAAGTAACATAAGTGTCGTTGAATCAGGCGTCATGGCCGGGCCCGTCCCGGCCATTTTGCTGTCCGGCGCTCGACGGGGGTTGGTCCGCGGTCGCTGGCAGCAGTTCGAGAAAAAAGCTGCGACGCGTTGCTGACTCCCTTTCCGCGGCAGAGCAGCGCGAGGCGATCCGCCTTTCGTCGACCGGGACGCCAGATCATTCTATGAGATTGATCTTCTTCTCCGTGCACAGATTGACCGACGCCTCCTCGGTCGTGGTCAAATCATCGAAGACCCCATGAAGATCGAACAGGCATGGCTTGTCATGCGCGATATGAATGACGACCTTCTTTCCCGCGGCGAGCGCCCCGAGAATCTTCACGCTGTCGCCATGCCCGGATAAAGCTGCGTCGAGTTCCGTCAAACCCACCTTCCGCGAGTTGGTCACCACGACAGCGACCGAAGGCAGCTTGGTCTCCTTGGGTTTGGCGGCTTTCGGCTTCGGCTTGGGCTTGGGTTTTGTCGCCTCGTCGCCCGACGTCTGCCCTGCGTCCGGAGCCGCGGGCGCCGTCTGCGCGTAGGCCGCGCCCGCCGTGATCGTGCCGACGAACATCGCCGCCAACGCCGAACGTTTCAGCCAGCTCTCACTCATGCCGCTTCTCCCCAGGCTCCCGGCGGAACCCCTCAGTTTACCTTGGCCGCCAAAGAGCGCCAAGGGGAAGCGCCCGGGCTTACCCGGGCTTCGATCGCCTCAAACCGCCGGGGCGACCCGGCTTGCCGCCTTGGACAGCATCGGCAGCACGTCCTCGATCGTCTCGGCGACGAGATAATGCACGTCGAAGCCCTCGCGCAAGAAGCCGAGATTATGCATATGCGCGATGAGTGCGAGCAACGGGCGCCAGAACCCGCCGATATCGGCCAGCAAGACTGGCTTGCGATGGCGCGCGAGTTGGACCCAGGTCAATTGTTCAACGAGTTCCTCGAGCGTCCCGATTCCGCCAGGCAGCGCGACAAACGCATCGGAGCGATCGAACATCATCTGCTTGCGCTGGTGCATGTCGTCGACGATGATCAGTTCCTGCGCGCTCAGCAATGCGTTTTCATGCTTGATCAGAAACTTGGGGATAATCCCGGTGACGCGTCCGCCGCTCGCCAGGACAGACCGAGCGACGCGGCCCATCAGGCCGGCGTCGCCCCCGCCGAAGACGAGCCTGATTCCCGCCGCCGCGATCTCCGAGCCCAGCTGGTCGGCAGCCTCGCCGAAACGGGGATCGTTCCCCATGCTGGATCCGCAGTAGACGCAGATGTTCCGAACAATGGTCATGCGGAGATCTGCCCCGACCTCTCGCGGGGCGTCAAGGCACGCACATCACGGCGCTGTTGTAGACGCAGTCGTTCCGCTTCGTCGGCGTTCGGAAAATGAGGCGCCTCGGGACAGCCGCGCTCAGCGAGCGCGGCGGACCGGACGATCACCTGTTGAGCAGCCCCTTCACGACCGCGCTGGCCCTGGTGAAATCCATCTGACCGGGATAGCGCTCCTTGAGAGCCGTGACGACCTTGCCCATGTCGCGCATGCCGACGGCGCCGGTGGAGGCGATCGCCGCCTCGGCGGCGGCAGACACCGCGGCTTCGTCCATCTGCTTGGGCAGGAATTCATTGATCACAGCGATTTCGGCATTTTCCTGGTCGGCGAGTTCCGCCCGCCCCGCCTCGCGATAGAGCACGACCGCCTCCTGGCGCGCTTTGACCATCTTGGTCAGTAAGCCGAGTTCATCGGCCCGGCTGACGATCTTGCCGGCGCCGCGCGCCTCGATCTCGCGTTCCTTGAGGGCAGCCATGATGAGCCGTAGGGCGCCCACGCGGACTTTCTGGCCGGCCTTCATCGCGTCCTTCATCTGCGCCGCGATCATATCGCGCATCGGGATCGTCTCGGCCATGCGCCTCCTCCTCGACCGGAGGCGTCCCAACTTGACGCGCGGCCCGGACGGCGCTTAACCACAGCCCCATGTCAAACGCAACACGACCCCCCATGACCTCGAGAACGGAGCCTGTTTCCGATCCGACCCGCGGTCAGACCGCCGGGTGGAGCGCTCGCAAGCCGACGGCTCTCCTCGTCCTCGCCAACGGACTGACGATCGAGGGTTTCGGCGTCGGCGCCGCCGGCGCGGCGGTGGGCGAAGTGTGTTTCAACACCGCGATGACCGGATACGAGGAAATTCTTACCGACCCTTCCTACGCCGGCCAGATCATCACCTTCACTTTCCCCCATATCGGCGTTGTCGGAACGAACGAGGAGGACATCGAAACCGTCAACTTGGCGGCGTCGGCCGGCGCGCGCGGCGCCGTCTTTCGCGCCGATATCGCCGAGCCCTCCAATTTCCGGGCCACCCGACGGCTGGACGCCTGGCTCAAGGCGCGGGGAATCATCGGCTTGACGGGAATCGACACGCGGGCGTTGACCGCGATGATCCGTCGCGAGGGGATGCCCAACGCCGTCATCGCCCATGACCCCGGCGGCGAATTCGATCGCGCCGCGCTGGCCGACGAGGCGAAGGCGTGGCCGGGCATCGACGGCATGGATCTGGTGCCCTCCGTCACCTCGGCGCAACGCTTCGATTGGGATCAGACGAGCTGGTCGCTCGGCGCCGGCTATGGAATTCGCGGCGAGACGCGTTATCGCGTCGTCGCCGTCGATTACGGAGTCAAACGCAATATCCTGAGGCTGCTGAGCGACTGCGGATGCGCGGTCACCGTGGTTCCGGCGACGAGTTCCGCGGAGGATATCCTCGCCCTGAAGCCGGACGGCGTCTTTCTCTCGAACGGGCCCGGCGATCCCGCCGAGACCGGAAGATACGCGGTCCCGACGATCAAGGCTCTGCTCCAGGCCGAGACGCCGATCTTCGGCATTTGCCTGGGTCACCAGATGCTCGGTTTGGCCGTCGGCGCCCGCACAGTGAAGATGCCGCAGGGTCATCACGGCGCCAATCACCCGGTCAAGGATCTCACGACCGGCAAGGTCGAGATCGTCTCGATGAACCACGGCTTCGCCATCGACGCGGCGAGCCTGCCGGCGAACGCGCGCCCGACGCACGTCTCGCTGTTCGACGGTTCGAATTGCGGCATCGAATTGACGGACCGGCCGGCCTTTTCCGTTCAACACCACCCGGAGGCGTCCCCAGGGCCGCGCGACAGCCATTACCTCTTCCGCCGCTTCGTCGATTCGATGGACGCGCGCCGAGTTGGCGTCGCAAGCTTCGCCTGAGGCGCCGGCGTCTCCCCCTCGTCAAACGGGTGCTCGACGGCTTCGCGGAGGGTTCGACATCGCGGCGGCGACGCTGACGACGACTGGACTGCGAGGCGAGATTCCATTCCGGTTTTGTGACTTTTCAAGGGCTTGCAGCCAGGAAAATTTCCCTCCCCGCCGCGCGGCCCTTCTTCTTCCCGGCACCCGAGAGGGCCGACAGTCGGCGGTCCGCCGCTCCAAGCCTCGGAGCCGATCCCCCGCGAACCAGCCTCGCCCCGCCGTTGCGTGCGCCGACGGGCGCCGATTTCAGTTCTGCATCGAGCGATTTCAAAGCCTCAGGCGCCTTTTTCGGTCCACTTTGCGACTTCGTCGTTCTTGCGGCTCGGCAGCCGGAGTCGCGTGCGGTCAGCCGCGCGCCCTTATACCAGATATTGTGGGTCCGAGGCGTCCGAGCCCATACCATTTCCCGGCCCGGATTCAATCTTTTCAAGTGCTTGCGGCGCCATTTCCGGGCGGGCCGGCGGCGCCTCGTCCGAACGAGCAGTTTGGCCGGCCGGTCACGCGTGGGCTTCTCGACGACGTCCTCCCGCTCCGCGATCTCGAGGACCGAAACGCCGTGGTTCCAAATGATCCGCCGGTCTCGCCTCGCCCTCACCTGCCGCGCCGGCCGCCGCGACGCGACCGATCGGTCTCGGCGGACGGCTAGCGGAGCGGTTTCGACTTTATCCGTCATGGCGTCAGGAGAACAAAGGTAGAATAATTTCGGAATCTTCGCAAGAGAATTTCGTATTTTCGTTGGCCGTCGCTCGGCCTGTGCAGGCTTGCGGCCCGGCGCACTGCGTAAACCCACCGAGATAAAGCGCCAGTTCGGGGCCACCGTCGATTTTGTCGGCGACAATCGGGTGATCTTCGGTCTCGGCGGCAACAAGTATCGGCGATATTATACTTCGCGTAGCATCCCTGCTGGAAACGGGATATCTGAGGGCTTGGGGGTGAGTCGTGACCCCTTCCGGGATCCCCCCTTGGTCTCCCGCAAGTGCTCCAAAATCGGGGCTTGTTTGTGGGTTGCCGAGCAAAAAGCGCGGTAGTCGGCTCATGCTGATGCTGAAAGCATTCATAGACGACAGCCATTCAGGCCCCACAGGCCTCGTTTTTGTGCTAGCCGGATATATATCGACCGCTGAGAAGTGGGCTTCGTTCGCAGGAAAATGGCAGGCTATACTAGATGAGCCTCCAAAGCTTGAATATTTCAAGATGGTGGAGGCTTTTAACAGACGGGACCAGTTTGAGGGCTGGGACGTAGACGCCCGCGATGTGCGTCTCAAGGCGTTCGTCGACACGATTAACGATTATGCGATGGAGGGCGTAGTATCTATTTTGCCGCTTGAGCCTTTTAATAGAATATTTTGTAGTAATTTTCCTAGCAAAAGGTTCGGACGTCTGTTCGAGAGACCTTATTTTGTCTCATTTTTCGTAATTATGGGCCTCCTCGCTGTTTGGCGTGGGTTGAGGCCGGCGAACCCTTGCCTGCGGTTACGGCTCGCACCACCTGAGGTGTTTC
>JBAQGU010000271.1:0-2830 GCA_049287975.1 Roseiarcus sp. | reverse complement strand
ACCACAACCCATGCAGCGGACCCGATCGAGCCGCCCGTGGAGGTCGATCACGCACGCGCTGCCGGCCGCTTGGTGCAGCCGGTCGACGTTCTGGGTCAAAAGCAACTCGATTCTGCCCATCGCCTCGAGCCGGGCCAATGCGCGATGCGTATCGTTCGGCAACGCTCGGCTGAACCGCCGCCATCCGAGCAGGCTGCGCGCCCAATAACGCTGGCGCGTGGCTCGATCGCCCGCGAACGCCTGATACGTCACCGGCGGCAGGCGCTTCCATTTGCCGTCGCCGTCGCGATAGTCCGGAATGCCCGAGCTCGTGCTGCAGCCAGCGCCAGTCAGGACGAAGAGGCGTCGATGCCGGTCGATGAAGCCTTGGAGACCCCCGGATTCCGTCATGAGGACAGGCTACCGCCGGGCTGGGGCGGCGGAACGTCAGGGTCGGGTCGATCTTGGACTCGATCCGGATCACCGAGTCGAGCATCATCGGCTCGCGGCCGGTCTGGACGGGGGCTTGTCGGGGGTCGAGCGCGAGTTGACGGGGAGAGATCGAGTTGGACCATAGACTATCCTCCGGGTTAGACCGGGAGCCCCGGCGTCCAGTCGATCAAAAGAGTCGATTTGAGTTTCCCGCCAATCGTCATCGCTTTCTGATGGAGCTTCGCGTCGTCAGTCAGAAAAACTGCGTCATTCTGAATGGCGCAAGCCAGATAGACGCAATCCGCAACCGGATGATTGATTCCGCAGGCCATTTCAAAGGCCTCGTCTAGCGCCTCTCTTGCGTTGATCAACCGGTCGAATATTCCCGTCAATTTGATCAATGCAGTCTGCATCAGACTTTTGTCGGCGAGGCTGTTACGAACCTTGTTTCTGAGCGCATTTGCGACTTCGACTAGGATCAATTCCGGCGCGATGAGGTCGAATTCTGGACGAAGTACATCGCGGGCCTGATCTCGGCGCGGCTCGGCGACGAACCATTTTACCGCGACGCTGGCGTCGATCACGAGGATCATCGCGAGCGTTCGCGCTCCGCGCGGATAAACAAAGTGCTGTCGTCTTGAACGACACCTTTGGGCGTCATCGCCGCGATCTCGTCGGCGCTCCTTTGACGCTCGCTGCGGTCGGTTCTTTCGACACTCGTGGCCCTCTCGAGGATCGCCGCCGCTTCCTCTTCGACGGATTTGCGGTGCGCGCGGGCGCGCTCCGAGAGGATTGCCCAAGTTTGAGCGCTGAGATTGTCAATTGTGATCGCGGTCATGAAATGCTGCTCCGTCAATACACCCGCGCCTTCGGCTCGATATAGCTCACCTCGTTGCTCATCGTATAAGTATGCACCGGCCGGTAGTCGATCGTCACCGTTTGCTTGGCGGGGTCGATCCAGGCGAGCGTGTGCTTCATCCACTCCTTGTCGTCGCGGTGGGGATAATCCTCGCGGGCGTGGGCGCCGCGGCTCTCCAGCCGATTCGAGGCCCCTTCCATCGTGACCACCGCCTGCACGATCAGATTGTCGTATTCGAGCGTCTCGATCAGGTCCGAGTTCCAGATCAGCGAGCGATCGGTCACGTGGACGTCCGCGCCGTGGCGCCAAGCGTCGTGGATCTTCTGCTTGCCCTCGTCGAGCACCTCGCCGGTGCGGAACACCGCGCAATTGCTCTGCATGACGAGTTGCATGTCGAGCCGCAGTTTGGCCGTCGGCGTTGCGCCGTTGGCGTTGCGGAAGCGATCGAGGCGCGAAAGCGCGAGGTCGGCGCTGTCCTTGGCCAATTCGGACTGCTGTTCGCCCGGCTTGACGATCTCGGCGGCACGCAGCCCCGCGGCGCGGCCGAACACGACGAGGTCGATCAGCGAATTGGAGCCGAGCCGATTGGCGCCGTGCACGGAGACGCAGGCCGCCTCGCCGAGTGCCATCAGGCCGGGAACGATCGCGTCCGGATCGCCGTCGACTTTCGTCAGCACCTCGCCGTGATAATTGGTGGGAATCCCGCCCATGTTGTAGTGCACGGTCGGCAGCACCGGGATCGGTTCCTTCGTGACGTCGACGCCGGCGAAGATGCGCGCGCTTTCGGAAATGCCGGGCAGCCGCTCGTGCAGCACCTTGGGATCGAGATGGTCGAGATGCAGGTAGATGTGATCCTTGTTCTTGCCGACGCCGCGGCCCTCGCGAATCTCCATCGTCATCGCGCGGCTGACGACGTCGCGCGAGGCGAGGTCCTTCGCCGAAGGCGCATAGCGCTCCATGAAACGCTCGCCTTCCGAATTGACGAGATAGCCGCCCTCGCCGCGCGACCCCTCCGTGATCAGACAGCCCGCGCCATAGATGCCGGTCGGATGGAACTGCACGAATTCCATGTCCTGCAGCGGCACGCCGGCGCGCAGCGCCATCGCGTTGCCGTCGCCGGTGCAGGTGTGCGCCGAGGTCGCGGAGAAATAGGCGCGGCCGTAGCCGCCCGTCGCCAGAACCGTCATCTGCGCTCGGAAACGATGAATCGTGCCGTCGTCCATCTTGAGGCAGACGACGCCGCGGATCCGGCCGTCGGAATCGCGGATCAGGTCGAGCGCGAAATATTCGATGAAGAACTCGCACTTGGCCCGCAGCCCCTGGCCGTAGAGCGTGTGCAGGATCGCGTGGCCGGTGCGGTCGGCGTCGGCGCAGGTGCGCTGGGCGGTGCCCTTGCCGTAGTCGGTCGTCATGCCGCCGAACGGGCGCTGATAGATCTTGCCCGCCTCGGTGCGGGAGAATGGCACGCCCCAATGATCCAGTTCGTAGACCGCTTCCGGCGCGTGGCGACACATGTATTCGATCGCATCCTGGTCTCCGAGCCAGTCCGAACCCTTGACC
>JBAQGU010000270.1:0-12389 GCA_049287975.1 Roseiarcus sp. | reverse complement strand
CGAATGCGCAGGCCTGGTGGACGCAGATCGGCGACGCCACGCACGGCCCCGCGGCGGTGAAGGCGGCGTCCACGGCGGCGGCGACGACAGACCCTGCCCTGGTCGTCGGGCTTTCGCCCAACAGCCTGCTGCCCGCTTTCGCGGCCACCCCGACGGTCACGGCGGCGCAGGCGACGGCGGCGAGCCTGAACGCCACCGTTGTCGGCACCGGAACTTTCGCGACCCAATTGACGGGAGCCACCAACAATATCAACAATATCAGCGGAACGGTGTCGCTCCCTACCGGCGCGGCGACTTCTGCTTTGCAGACAACCGGGAACACCACGCTTTCGACCATCAACACGACGCTCGGCTCGCCGTTCCAGTCCGGCGGCTCGATCGGAAATACGTCGTTTGGCATCTCAGGAACTCTACCGGCCTTCGCAGCGACGCCGACAGTCAACCTCGGGACGCTGAACGGAGCGGCGACTTCGGCCAACCAGACCAACGCCAGCCAGAAAACCCAGATCGTCGATGGTTCTGGCAATGTGATTGCCTCAACTTCCAACAATCTCGACGTGCAATGCGCCAACTGCTCGGGATCGGGGGTGAGCACGGCGGACGAGGCGACTTGGACGGCGGGAACGTCGCTGTTCGCGGGCAACGGCGGAGCTTATCAGACGACAGTCACGTCTAATCCACTGACGACCGGTCATCAGGGCATCGCCCAGATGACGCAATACCGGGCTCTGATGACCGACTGGTTCAATTCCAGCGGCGTGGAAATGGGAACCTCGACGACGCCGGTCCAGGTGAGTCTGGCGAACACGGGCGCGAACGCGACAACGGTAGGAGTCAACCCGGGCACCGCCGCCAACTGGGGCATCCTCACCGACAATGCGGCGTGGACCGCAGGCACGACCGCTGAGGCGGCGATCGGCTGCGAATACACCTCCGGCGGCGCGACCGCGCTCACGACCGGACATGTGGGAACGCCCGGATGCACGAGCGCCAGGGGGCTGTTTTTTGATCTTGAATCGGTCGTAGGAACGGCACTCGGATCGCCATCGAATTACGGCACTTCCCCAGGTGCGGTCGAAGTCCTTGGCGTGAATGCTTTCATCACAAATACGCCTACCGTTACGGCGAATGCCGGGACGAATCTGAATACGAGCCTGCTCGCACTGGAGACGGGCGGCAATCTCGCGACGACGGCGGCCAACACCGGAACCATCGCGGGCGCCGTGACATCCTCGGTGATGCAGGAGAACCTGAAGCAGGTCAACGGCGTCACGACGCTGGCGGGCGCTGGCGCGACGGGGACCGGATCGCAGCGGGAGACAGTGGCGCAGGACACGACGACGATTGCCGGCAGCGCGCCGGGAACCGCGGGGTCCGCCTCGACGAACGTCGTGACGGCGCAGGGCATCGCGTCGATGACGCCGTTTCTGGTCAATCCCGGCACCGCCGCCAATTGGGGCGTAGTGGGACAAGCGTCGACCACCTCCGGCCAGTCGGGGCAATTGGGCCTGGGCGCAGTCACGACGGCCGCGCCGAGCTACACCACCGCGCAGAGCGATCCGCTGTCGCTGGACACGTCGGGGAATTTGAGAGTCAATTGCACGACGGGGTGCTCGTCGAGCGGCGGGTCTTCGCTGGCCGACGAGGGAACCTATACCCAAGGCACAACCTCGTTCACCGTCGCGGGCGGATTTTTCAACTCCTCGATCACCAATCTGACCTCCGGGCAGGCCGGCGCGGTTCGTTTGACCAACGACCGCAAGATGATGACCGATCAGCCGAACAGCGAAGTCGCTATTGGGGGCGCCACGGCGGCGACCGACGCGCTGCAAGCCGGCGGCGTCTACAATTCGAGCGCGCCGACGCTGACCACCGGCCAGGGTGCGGCGCTGCAACTCACCGCCGCCGGCTCGCTGCATGCGACCATCGACAATTCCAACGCGAATGGTTCGGCGGTCTCCGCGTCGTCATCTCCGGTTGTGATCGCCAGCGACCAGGCGGCAGTCGCGACTAAAGCAGCCAGCGGGGCTTTCGTAGCCGGGTCCATCGCCGATCTGGCGCACGGCCAAGCCGCCATGGCGGCGTCGGTTCCGGTCGCTATCGCCAGCAACCAGTCCGTCGCCGACCCTTGCATGTTCCAGGCCAAGACCAAGGTTGCCTTCTCCACCACGTCGGGCTCGACGCAATTGGTCGCGCTCAGCGGCAGCACAAAAATCTATGTCTGCGCCGTCCATTTCATTTCGACGGCCGCCGATTCGATCAGCTTCGTCGAGGGCACCGGCACGGCCTGCGCGACCGGCGCCACGGCGGTCAGCGGCTCGACCACGGCGGCGAGCGGCATGGATTTCCTCGCCAATGGGGGCATGACCGAGGGCGGCGGCGTCGGCACCGTGATGAACACCTCGGTCCCAGGGGACGAACTATGCTTGCTCCAATCCGGTACTACGAAGATAGCCGGAAATCTCGAGGTCGTGCAACAGTGACAAGGCGCCTTCTCTTCGCCGCGCTGATCTGGCTCGCTTCATGGCCGGCGCTGGCGCAAGTTCCGACAACGGGCGCCGGCCGTGGCGCGCCGTCATCGAGCGGTCCCCCTCCTTCCTACACCGGCCCGGTCGACGTCGTCGCCAGCCCGACGGCGATATACGCGCTCCGCGCCGCGAGCGCGGCGATAGCGGCGGCGGGCACGCAGAAGATCGTCAATGTCTCGGCCAGTGGCACCACGCCCGCGAATGTGACTTGCGACATCCTCGTGGCGTCGAACGGAGGGCTCGCAAACACGGCGAATTGCTCCACGGGCAGCTTCAACGGAACCGCTGCGGCGACGTTCTGCGCGATTGGGAGCGGTAGCTGCATCGTCGAGACTTGGTACGACCAGGGCGGCGGCGGCCTCAATCAGTCTATAAACACCGGCACGGTCGCACTGACATTTAGTTGCATCGGGGCGTTGCCGTGTCTCACGTTCAATGGCGCGGGATTTCTATGTAATACCTCGTTCCCTACTGTAGCGCAACCTATTACCGTGGCGCACGCATTCAGCGCCATCGCTACGAATACAGCCTATCCGCTATGGGCAAGTAACAGCAGTAACATTTTTACCGTATTCAATGACAGCAGCACTTCGGGCTATATGGCGTATCGTGCTCCGACCGATGTGTTTCTTGGTGGGGGAACCATACCAAGTGGACTTCATACCTTTCAAGCCGTATTCAACAGCTCGTCCAGCGCCAGCGATCTCGATGGAACGCTGATCACGGGAACGAATCCTGGAACAGACGGCATGGCTGGTTTTATGTGCATTGGCGTCAGCAGTGGAGTTGGCAATTACACTGGCAGCATTTCAGAAATAGACGTGTATCCGATTGCATTCACGACGGGAGCGACTTCACAGATGACTTCGATGAACACCAACATATCGGCTTACTGGTGATCAGTCGCCGTAAACTATTGGCCGGCGCGGCTTCGGCGGCGCTCGTATCGGACCGGCCAGCGCACGCCGCCTGGTCCCCGATCCAGGCGCACGCGGCCGCCCCCTCGACGCCGACGGGATGGAGCACATTGCCGATCGGCGGCGGCGGGTTCGCGCGCAGCCTGAAGGTCAACCCGACTTCGGGCGACCTGTTTCTTCAGACCGACACCGCCGGCGGCTGGATCTGGAACGCCACGAAATCTCTGTGGCAGCAAGTCCTCACCGGCCTGCCGACGTCGGTGTTCAACGACGGCGGCTCTTGGCTGCCAGGGACCGGCGTCTACGCGCTGGACAGCGCGCCGAGCAATTCCTCGATCGTCTATCTGGCGTTCCTCTCCGAAGTCCTGGTCAGCACCAACAAGTGCGCCTCATGGACATCGACCGCCTTTTCCTCCGGAACCGGCATATTCGCCGCCAACACCGCCTACGACACGGTGAGCCCGAAGCTCGCGATCGACCCGGCAAACCCGAACATCGTCTTCATCGGCACGTATCAGAACGGCGTCTGGTTCACGCTCAACGGCGGAACTTCCTGGACGCAAATCAGCAGCAGCCAAATTCCGCTCAGCGCCACAGAGCCCTCTGAGGGCGGCTACCCCGGCTACACCATCCTGTTCGATCCGTCGAGCGCGGTCAGCGGCGGCGCGACGCAGGGAATCTACATCTCGAGCTACGGCAACGGCCTCTATCATTCCACCAACGGCGGCTCGACGTGGTCCTTGGTGTCGGGTTCATCGACCAGCATCACCTTTGCAAAAATCACTTCGACCGGGGTCTACTATTGCCTGACCGACACGACCTTCGACGGCATCGACCAGCAGGCGCAGAATTTACGCAAGCTCGCTAGCGGCACTTGGAGCGTAATTCTCAATTCCACCACCTTCGGCGCCAACATCAGCGCGTTTTGCGTCAACCCGAACAACCTTTCGCAGATCATCGCGTTCACGGTTTCGGGCTACTGCCAGGCCTCGATCAACGGCGGCTCGACCTGGTCGGGCTACGCCAACGCCACTCCGGGCGGGCTCAACTACACCGGCTCGATAACCTGGCAGTGGGCGCAGACGAACTTCTATCTCGCCGTCGGCAATTGCGAGTTCGATCCGCGCACGCCGGGGCAGGTTCTCGTCAGTCACGGCACCGGCGCGAGCACGGTGACCTTCCCGTCGTCGGGCTCGTGGCCCAGCGGCGTGATGACCTGGACGACCAATTCGCAGGGCGAGGAGAGCCTTGTCGGCAACAAGATCGTCTGCCTGCCGAACAATCACGGCATCATCGTTCGTTGCGACGATTTTCCGATCTTCAAGCTCGACGGGATCAACTACCCCTCGACCTACTACCCGCCGGGGATCGCCGCTTTCAACAACGGCTTCGGCGTCATGGTCAGCGACGTCGATTATGCGTCCGACCTGTCCGGCGTCGTGCTCGCGCATCTCGGCACGGCCTCGATATATTCGACCGATTGGGGCGCGACATGGTCGGCGCTGCCGAACATTCCCGCGACCGGACAGGGAAACGTCGCGGTCTCGACCTCGACCAACTGGATTTATGGCGAGTATGGCACGGGGCTCTGGTACACGCTGAACGCCGGCGCGACGTGGACGGCGGTCACGATCTCCGGAGCGGTCTGGGCCGGCTACGGCGGGTTCTCGCTGGTAGCCGATCGGGTGACGGCGGGGACGTTCTATCTCTATCTCGCCCAGACCAACACGGGAACCCCGGTACTCTACAAGACGACCAACGGCGGCGCGTCCTGGACGGCGGTTTACACGGCTGCCAATACTGGCGGAATCTTCGGCAGCGGCAACGGGTTTGAGAACCCCGGCATCCTGCGCGCCGTGCCGGGAGAGGCCGGGCATCTGTTCGCGGCGTTCGGGCCCTACGTCGTCGGGCAGAGTTGGGCCGGCAACACCTATACTCTGGCGTTCTCCAACGGCGGGGCGACGTGGACGGCGGTCGGCGGCATCGGCGTCCCGTTCGGTCTCGCTCACGGCCCGATCGCGAGCGGACAGAGCTATCCCTCGATCTATGTCGTCGGCTACGATCCTACCGGGCTCACCTTCGGCCTCTATCGCTGCATCAACTTCAATCCGAGCAGCCCGGGCAGCGCGACCTGGACGCTGCTCGGCGGCAGCAACCAGAATTTCGCCCCGGTGGGCAACATCGACGAGATTGCGTGGCTGGACGCCGATCCGACCAATTACGGCCATGTCTACTGGTCGTCGAACGGCGAGGGCTATTGCCAGGGGTATTTTCCGTAGCTGATCACGAGACCACAAACAGCCAACCGACGTCTGACGGCCCCGGCTGGATGCGTGAGCCCGTGAGACCGCCGACGATGTTGCGTTCCCCGCACCAGTAAATCCGCACCCACGATGTCAGACATATCCTCAACCCTGCAAGGACACGCCATGCTCTCTCCTCGCCTGCGAGGCGCTTTCGCGCGCTTCGGATTCCTCGCCGAGATCGGCGTTGCGTGCGTTTTTGCGGCGATCGGGCCGAGTCATGCTGTCGACATGCACGCCAAGCCGAAGGCCGCGCCAAAATGCGCGGCGACCTACGAACAGGCAACCGCGAAGGGACGCGACCTCGTGGCGAAAAACCCCGCTGTCGAATTCGATGACTATTCAGGCGACGACGCGGCCAAGCTGCTCGCCGCTCTGAACGCGCAACCGCCAGTTACGCACCTGCTCGCCGAGCACATCCTCGTTGTCGAGATGGCGGCACAGGATGACGAAGACAGCCCGACGCTGGCCATGGTCGCGCTGGTGCACGGGGGCTGCATTGCGGCTGTCTTCCGGCCGCCGCACGGTGAGTGGGTCGCGTTTCTGGCCAAGACGTTGGGCGACAAATCTTGAGGCTCGCTGACTTCTGTCCGTTCGGCGCCTTCGTGCTGCTGTTCGTCGCATGGCGGCTGAGCGGCCCCATGACGGCCGCGCTCTGGATCGGTGTCGACCTGATATTTTCGCTTACGATTTATCTATTGCTCAGAAGCCTCTTCAGGAGGGGGGAAAATGACGGCTGAGATTTTGCATGTCGTCGCTTGTGTGGCGAACCCGTTGCGCTGGCAAAGCCGGACCACGCTCGCTCGCGCGGCGATCGCCGATTGGCTGAAAGAGCCGAACGTCCATGTGACGCTCGCAGAGTGCGTTTACGGGAGCCGCGGCTATAATCTCGCGGACCTCGCTGGCGCCCGCGTCACGCATATCCCGCTGCGCGCGACGACGATGGCGTGGTCGAAGGAATGCTTGCTCAATATCGCGATTTCCCGCCTACCTCCTGGCGCCGAGAAGATCGCGACATTCGACGCTGACGTGACCTTCCGCCGCGCTGGTTGGACGACCGAGGCGCTGGCGGCACTCGATCTCTATCCAGTCATTCAACCATGGGACACGGCCTACGACCTCGGACCGCGTGACGAGCATATCCAGACACACAAGAGCTTCGCCTCGGTTTGGCATGCCGGCAAGCCGGTCGTCGCAAAGGGCGATAAGTTCTGGCAGTTCAACGGCGGTTACGCAGTTTATCCGCATTCCGGCTACGCCTGGGCCTGGACGCGCCGCGCGCTCGACCGCATCGGCGGCCTGTTCGAGCTCGGCGGCATGGGCTCCGGCGACCATCACATGGCGCTAGGCCTGGTCGGCGCGGCCGACTCCTCGATGCCGGGCGGCGTAGGCGCCGGCTATCGCGCCGCCGTCAAGATCTGGGAATCGCGCGCGGTCGCGGAAATCAACGGCAAGCTCGGCTTCGTTCACGGCACGATCGAGCACCCGTTCCACGGCCGCAAGAGCGACCGCGGCTACCTCTCGCGCTGGCGGATGTTCCTCGACAACGGCTTCGACCCGCACGCCGATCTGAAGCGCAACGCCTGCGGCGTGCTCGAGTTCTCCGGCGCCAAGCCCGACCTCGAGCGCGCGTTCGACCGCTACCTCCGCTCGCGGGAAGAGGACGTCAATACGCTGAGTTGAACACAGTGACTAGTGATCAGTGATCGGTGACCAGAAGCGGCGTCTACTGTTCACTGTTCACTGTTCTCTGTTCATTGATCACTGTTCACTGATCACTGCCCGGAGGGCTACATGACCCCTACCTTCATGCAACATCCCACCCACTATACGCTGGCCGAATTTCACACGATGCTCGCCGGCGTGCAGCTCGGCGCCTGGCGGCCGCGATTCCCGACCCTGCACAACACTGGCGTCCCCTCGCTGAAACAATGGCTTGCGTACGGTCCGACGCCGCAGGAGCGCTGGGGCGCGAGCCTCAATCGCTACTACGAGGGCCTGGGCTGGCACGCCGGGCCGCACCTGGTGGTCTGTCCGGAGTATGTCTGGGTGCTATGCGATCTCACGAAATCCGGCGTCTCGGTTTCCTGCTGGAATTCCGAGACGTTCGGAATCGAGATGATCGGCAATTATGAGGTCGGCGGCGACGATTTCTCCGGCGGCGACGGGGCGAAGGTGCGCGACAACGCGGCGGCCGTGCTGGCGCTGCTGTGTCAGATCTTCAAATGGCCCGATCTCGCCGACTTCGCCCCAGGGGTGAAAGGGCTGCACTTCCACCGCGAATGCACCCAAGATCATCACGCCTGCCCGGGCTCGAAGGTGAGCAAGCCGGACATGCTCGCGCGCATCGGCGCCATGGCGGCCGCGTTTGCCGGAGTTCCCGTGCTGCCCATGCAGCCGATCACCGCGGCTGCGGGGGCGATCCAATGAGCGATCCCGCCAACCCTCTCATCGCCAAACTCGAGGCCATGGCCGACGGGATCGATCCGTCGGTCGAGGGGATCGCGGTCCTGATCGTCGGCGACATCCAAATTGAATTGGGCTGCACCACCACCGGCGACTCGCAGTTCGATGCGATGCGGCTGGCGACGGCGCTCGAGCAAGCCGTCCGCATGGGCAGCGTCAAGCCGCGCGAGGTCGACGCGGCCGCCGTCATCGCGGGCCAGCCTAGCGGGCCAGTCGGTGATGACGCTCATTTGCCTTATCTATCTCAGCTATTCCGACGCGGCGCGTCGTGAGCTGGCTCGCCGGCTCGCTGGCCGCGATCGGCGGCGCGCTGTTCTTCAGCGAACTCTACGGCTTCCTGATCCGGCCGCCGCGCCTGCGCGAAGACGCGATCGGCCTCGCCGCGCTGGGCCTGGCGATGTTCAGCGCCGGCATCGCGCTCTGGGCGGGGTGACCGCCGTTTCCCGCGAAAACCAAAGAAAGGAACGAAACCCATGAAAGTCACCGCTGATTTCTGGCGCCATCTCGCCATCGGCGCGGCCGGCGCGGCCGCGACCGGCCTCGTCGGCTATCTCGGCCATGTCGACTGGTCAAACTTCGGCCCCTATGCAGCCGTGATCCAACTCGGCGTGCAGATGTTCGCCGAAGTCGTCAATCAAGTGATCGCCAGGGCGAACGCATGACGATCCTCTCGACGATCGAGCAATACCTCAACGCAGCTCTGTCCGTTTTTGCGCCAAAAACGGGGGCGGGATCAAGCTCCACGTCTGGCGCCGCATCGACGACCTCGCTGCCCATCCCCGAGTTCACGACAGGTCTCTCTGCTGTGCAAACCTTCGTGACGGCAGTGGCGACGAAAACTTTCACGACCAAAACTGGCGAGGTCATCGCTGAGGACATAGCCGATATCATCGCTGACATCGTCATACCTGGCATTGGAGCACAACTCGTGGCGAAGGTGCTCCCACTGTTGTTCGAAGGGGTGACGCTCGCGGCCAGCCGAGGTGTCGGGGCTTTTGCTCCCGATCCAATCCATCCATCCGACCCGACCCAATTTAGCAGGGGTCACTGAAAGTTCCATGAAACTAGCCGTTCTGCTTGCACTCGTCTTTCTTGCCGGGTGTGCGGGCGAATCGACGCCCTATTGGGGTCGTGTTTCGACTGAACTCGCAGGGCGGCTTCCGGCGTCGCCGCGACGATAATCTATCACAGAAAGGGAAACCATGAAACACGCTCTTTTGGGCGCGTGCGCGCTTGCGTTCGTGTTCTCAGTATCGGGCTGCAACAGCGCCTCAACCGACGTCGCTCTTGCCAACAATGCGCTGGCCACGCTCGCCAAGTACGACATCCCGACAGCGTGCTCAATCATCGCTGTGGCCGAAGTCTATTTCTCGCAACTCGAGAGCAATCTGTCGGCCGCCGAAATTGCAGACGAAACTAAGGCTGCGAATGCGGTCAACATTATCTGCAATGCTCCCCCAACAAATGTTGAGGCAGCATTCGGAACGCTGGTGCAGGCGTGGGTCGCAATCCAGAATGATACGACAGTGCCAGCGCCAGCTACCCCCACGCCTACTCCAACAGCAACGTCCAACTGAACCAGCCACGAGCGAAGGGAAACTGTCATGACGATAAACGCAGTTACGGTCACAATCAACAGCGATACCACAGTCTATAAGCTGTCGCTGGTACAAGACGGCGATGTGTTCACCACGATCCATGCGACGCTGAACGGAACCGCCCACGACATTACGGACGCGACCGCCTCCGGCGAAGGCACGCAGGTCAAGGGCCTGACGAAATGGTGGTTCGTCGAAGAGTTGAGCGTCAATATGATGGTCTCGGGAACCTCGGCCACCTTGATCATCGCGCAATACCAGAACTTCACTGGCACAATTGGCGCGGCCGATAGTGCGGCGCTGATCGCGTTCGTCAAGGCTTGCGCGTTGCCGCCGATTTCGTCATGAAAATCGCCGTCGTCGTCGGCATGGCCTCTGAAAAGCCCATCGTCGGCGAGCGCCCCGACATCCAGGTTATTGTCGGCGCGAGGAATGCCCCCGCGCTGGCGTCACGCCTCGAAGCCACCATCGCCGCTGGCGCTGATCGGATTCTTTCGATTGGCGTCTGCGGCGCTCTTGCCCCGCAACTGCAGGTCGGCGAAATCGTCGTCGGCGTGTCAGTTTGCGATAGTGGCGATACCATCATCCATTGCGATGATGCGTGGACGACTCGGATCTTCCGAGCACTGACGAATGGGCCGCAACCCGTTCGTTGCCCGGTGAGTTTCGTCAATGTCGCGTGGTCGGCCTCGCCTACAGCGACCGTGGCGGAACGTGCCGCGCTGCGCGCTGCCACATCTGCGGACGTGGTGGATATGGAGTCGTGGATCGCCGCAAGTGCGGCCAAAGCGCATGGGCTTCCGTTCGCCATCATGCGCGTTGTGTTGGACAGTTCCACTTTTGAACTACCGCCGGCCGCGCTTCTTCCGTTCACGGCATCCGGGGGAAATGACATCGAGGCGATTCTTGGTTCGGTCGCGCGTGATCCATGGCAAATCCCAGCATTGCTGAAACTAGCTAGTTGGTCTGAAAAAGCTATGGGGAATCTCGCGATCGCGCTGTGCAGGATCGGCGAGGATTTCAGAGCGGCTTACTGATGAGACCGCTCTCCGGCAAAGCGCTTTTTTGCGATAATTTCCCATATCTGCGCAGCAAAGCTCTGAAGGTCGCTATCGTCACGCGGGTCTTTCAGGTGGTCAAGAAACGATCTCTTATCTAGGTCCATTCGCAATCTGATCAAATCGCCGTTGTGACGGCAGAGCACGATCACCAAAGTCAATTTCTCATCCCACCATTGAGCTTCGATGAACCCAATGTTTCGATTTGACCGAGCTTCGGCCGGATCGATTGAGCGGATTCGTCACAGCAGCTCTGAGAGCGGCGCCAGCCAATCCGCCTTGCGCGATTTCTCGCGGGCGCTACCATAAAGAAACGCCACATGCTCAATATCCGCGCCCCCGCTGCGCCAGCGGCATTTGTGCTCGCTTTTGTTGGCTTCAGCCTGCAACGTCAGCTCGGACGTTACTGCCGCTAACAACGCCCTCGCCACGCCAGCCAGCAATGACATCCCAGCGGCCTGCGCGATCGTCACCGTCGTGGAAGGCTATTTCGCTCAACTCCAAAGCAAGCTGTCGGCCGCCGAAATCGCCGACGAAGCCAAAGCCGTCCTGGTCGTGAATTCGATCGGCGCCAGCCCGCCGACAAATATCACGGCGGCTTTCGGCTCGCTGCTTACGGCTTGGACGGCGATCCAGGCGGATACGACTTTCCCGGCCGCGAACTGATGGGCGACCGACGCGCTCAACAGCGCGGTCGCTGAATTGTCCGGGCTTCCCAGAGAGGTCCGGCTATTGGAGCGACTCGTCGAGGCGCTCGAAGAGGAACGGCGCGCGCTGTTCGCCGAGCTAGAGGTCTGGATCAGACGCGTAAGGACGCTCGATCAAGTTTTGAAGGGGAATACGCCATGAGCATTCTCGGCAGCCTGGAGACCATGGGCGCAGACGTTATTGAGGCGCTCGAGCCAGCCCGAGCGTCCGACAGCGCTCCCAAGAGCCTATCTAGCGACGATATCGCCAAGACGCTTCCCGGCCCTGTCCGCAATTATCGCATGGCTCGCCAAAGAAGGCCCCACCATCCAAGCCGGCGCGACGATCGCCGAAAGGCTCACCGCCCTTGCCGCGATGTTCGACGTTCCTGGCGCCGCGGATGCCGCGGTCGGGATCGAGATCCCTGCCGAGGATATTCCGGAAATCGTAGCCGTCGGGCAGGAAGTGCTTCCAGTGCTGACAACGCTTATGGGCCCTTCGACCGCGCCACGCTGGCTCGGCGCGCCGCGCGCGATCTGAGCCGGCGATGATCTCCGTAAGCTCGAATATCGACCTCGGACAGATCGCGTCCATCGTCAGCGTCCTCGGTGGCGGGTTGTGCGTCGCCGTGATGAATATCGCGTCGATCCACGGGCTCAAGGACGATGTCAAAGAAGTCAAGGATGAAATGAAGAAGATTTCAACGATCCTGGCCAATCAGGCAGCGTATGACGTCAGGCTGGCGACATTGGAAGCGGAAGTTACGAGGCTGCGCACCGCCCATCCGTAGGTGGGCTCGCCATGGTCTCGACAGTGAAGGCCTCCTCTAGCG
>JBAQGU010000269.1:0-6478 GCA_049287975.1 Roseiarcus sp. | reverse complement strand
CGTCGCGCGGCGAGGTTTGGCTGATTCGAATCCGACCTCGATGCCGTCTCGTGGAAGACGGCTCGGCCGACGCCGGGACACTACCGGATCGCGAACGCGCCGAACCGCGGCGCGAGGATCCGGACTTGACGACGAGTCTCATTTTTAGCTGCTGCAGCGCCGCAAGCGCTTCGCGGTTGCAGCATGGGCGCCTCCGTAAGTCGCCAATGCGCGGGTCCCACCGCGCTGATGCTCGGAGAATGGCGCGCTACGACAGCCGCCCTCAGCGAGCGCCGCTACGTTTGCGGCGTCGGCGCGCTGCCGCTCAGCGGCGGCCGCTTCATGACGACGAAACCGGAACACTCCAGATGCTGCGCCAGACGTTTGGCGACGATCGCCGCCATCATTTCCGAAGAATCGTGGACTCTTTTGCGGCCGCTGTGGCGTAGTGCGAAGGCGATCGCATCGGCGATCTCCTCGGAAGTGGCGGGGGTGAGGTTTTCGGGCGCACGGGTCATGCGCCGATATAGCGCGGCGGCTTGAAAACGGAGCTCGAGGCCCGGGATTACGGTGACGCTTTCCTCAACCCTATTCGGCAGGTGTCGCGATGCGCCCTTCCTCTTCCTCGCAATGCCCGAGTTCATATTGCGATTGTGCAGAATGCACAGCGAAACCGCCCTCGAGCTTGTGACCCGAAAGCACGCGAATCCTGCGAGCAGAGGGCCGCAGAGCCGGATCGAACCCGCGAGTCCAGCCTCTCTCAAGGGGAATTTATTCCCTGCTGAGCCGAAATTAATTCCCTTCTATATAATTCCCTGCTGCGGCGGACAAGTTTTCCCTGCTAATTCGGAATTCATTGCCTGTTCGCGCGGCGGAGGACGCGGTTGTCATCCCGTGCGGCTTCCGGATGCGTCGCGGCGAGCGCTGATCGGCTATGCTGTCGCGGTTTGAAAATTCGATGATTTTTCTTTTCGAAAAAACAGAGTCGTGTCACAGTATTTTTTATTCCATCTCAGAAAGGTGGCGCATGACCGACTCCCCCGCCGACGCCCCCTCGCCGCGCGCGCTGCGCTTGCAGCGCATCTTCGTTCGGCTGCTGCTCCCCTTGGGCCGAAATCGCGGCCGCGAGGGCTTTTCGCGAGGGCGGCTGCGGCAGATCATCCGCGCGGCGACGGCTCCAGGCCGCGGCCACGACGGGCCAGACCGCAACCGGATGCAGATCGCCCGCCTGACGCCCGCTATGCGCCTCGCCACGGACGGGGTGGCTCAGGGCGACGCAAAATCCATCCCTCTCTTTTTGAAGATTATCACCGACTCGACCGCTATTCCGACCCGCCGGCCAATCGGCCGCGGCGCGTCCCGATTGCCTCTTTCCAGCTGAGCAAGTGCTTGAAAACGCTCAAAACGGCAAGGGGTAACTATTGGCTGAAGTTGGCATCGATTTGGGATCGGCGCCACGTTCGCTTGGGCTCGGCGCCGCATTCTTGGGAGGCGGCATCTGAGTGCCACCAGAGTCTCAACGAGCTGCCCCCTGTCGCCGCTCGGGCGTCTGGTGGCAGGCCGCTCTGCATGGCGGATCGATTTGTCGGGCCGACGGGAGCGCCAAAACCCGCGACGTGAGCAATAGACGGGTCGACGCTAAAATTTTCGCGGCGAATCCCCGGAAAAAACTTGCGCGCGTATTGATGAAGGCGCTACCTAAGGTTGAAGGTGGGGTTACGTACAATAACCCAAACCTAAGTCGGCCTTTTCCGTTGCGTCTCTAGCGATCTGTTCGCGTATTGCCTGTTTCACGGGAAGGCCCTCATCTTGGCCGCCGCTGTCTGTTTCCTCGAGCGTGGGCGTGGCGCGTTTGCCGCCGGGGTGGTCCTGACGCTGCTGGCGCCGGCGGGGGCGCTGGCGGGCGCCTGGACCGATCCTACAGGGCAGGGGCAAATCATCGAGACCTTGTTCGGCTGGGCCGGCGACGGCCCCCCATACGGCGGCGCAGCGGGGGCGAGAGAGAGCCGCGTCGAGGCCCAAACCTACATCGAATACGGCCTCGCCGATGGTCTGACGGTCGTCGGTCAGACTGCGCTCGAGCGCTACGAGCTGACCGCCCCGTCTGCGGACGTCTTCCGCGGCCTCGACTATTCCAGCATCGGCTTGCGCGCAAACCTCTGGTCGAACAATGCCGTGGTGATTTCGGCCGAGGCGACCGCTTTCGTGCCCGGCGCGCGCGATTTCTCGCGCCCGGCGCAAGCCGGCAATACCGGGGGGGCCGGAGAGGCGCGGGCGCTGGTGGGCTACAATTTCACCTTCTTCGCGACGCCCGCCTTCCTGGACGCCGAAGGGGCCTATCGCCTGCGCTGCGCCGGGCCGCCCGACGAATGGCATCTCGATGTGACGCTCGGGCTGAACCCGAACGCGCGCGTGATGTGGCTGCTGCAGAGCTACAACACGATTTCGCCGTGGTCGAGCTCCCCGATTTTCACGGCGTGGAGTTCGTATGGCGTCCAACTCAGCATCGTTTATGCGCTCGACGAACATTGGTCGGTGCAAGCCGGCGCCTTCACGACCGTCGCGACCTTCGAAACCAACAGCCAACACGGACTCCTGGCGGCAATCTGGCGGAAGTTCTGAGGGGGAGGAGAATCCGCCGCCGGCGGTCCGACTGTTTGATTGGGATCGGCGAGACGCGGTTGCGGCGAGCAGCCATGGAGAGTGAAGTCCGACCGCCTGAGCGCTCGTTGTCGTCGGCGGCCCGAGCGGAGCTCGGCGCTCGGCCCTTGCGCCGCGCCCAGCCCTTCGTTATCTAGCGCTCACAGCCGAACCTGGCGGCGCGACCCGTCTGCTTGGGGGATAGTTCAACGGTAGAACTGCGGACTCTGACTCCGTCAATCTTGGTTCGAATCCAGGTCCCCCAGCCAAAGTGGCGTAATTGAACAATATCAATGTCTTAGCGTTTTGGCGCCGTAGCAGTCGTGCGTAGCGACACACAGATGAAAACCAACTTCGAGATCGACGTCGGCGATATGACCTTCGCCGACGGCTTGCTTCCCCGGCTGATCGCGATGCTCCGCGAATGCCGCGACGGGGAGGCGTTTTCGGTCGTGAGCGGCGATCCGAGCCTCCGAGCCGATCTCGAGGTGTGGTGCCGGTTCACGCGCAACACCCTGATCGGCACGATCCCGCACGCGGGCCGGTTCAGGCATGTCATCAGACGCGGCGAGGCTCCGGCGGAGCCCGAGGCCGACCGGACTGTCGGCGCGCGGCTCTGGCTCTACACGAATTTCGACTGCAATCTGCAATGCACCTATTGCTGCGTGCGCTCGTCTCCGAAGGCGCCCCGCCGGGCGCTCGGCCTCGAGCGGATCCGCCGAATCGCCGAGGAGGCGCGAGGCCTCCGCGTGAAGGAAATCTTCGTCACGGG
The DNA here is from genome assembly GCA_049287975.1 of Roseiarcus sp. Classification (GTDB taxonomy): domain Bacteria; phylum Pseudomonadota; class Alphaproteobacteria; order Rhizobiales; family Beijerinckiaceae; genus Roseiarcus. The sequence continues at coordinate 3,087 of JBAQGU010000269.1, read as the reverse complement.
GGGCGAGCCTTTCATGCTGCCCGACATTGCGGCCATCGTCGCCGCGTGCGCCGAGGCGGCGCCAACCACGGTGCTGACCAATGGCATGCTGTTCTCAGGCCGAAGGCTCGCCGCCTTGCGCGCGCTTCCGCGCGACCGGGCGACGTTGCAGATCAGTCTCGACAGCCCGACGCCGGAACAGCACGACCGCAACCGCGGCCGCGGCGCTTGGGCGCGCGCCCTCAGGGGAATCGAGACCGCCCGCGCCGAGGGGTTTCGCGTCCGGCTCGCGGCGACCGTCGCGAACGAAGCGGAGGCCGAGGAATTCCGCGTCTTCCTCGACGCCGAGCGCGTCGCCGAGCGGGACCGTATCATCCGTCGCGTCGCGCTGAGAGGCTTCGCCGAAGACGGCCTCGCGCTTGCCCGAGCCGACCTGGTCCCCGAGGTCACGATCACCGCAGACGGGGTCTATTGGCACCCGATCGGGGCCGAGGACGCGGATCTGCTCGTGCGCTCGGAGATCTTTCCGCTCGTGGATTCCTTCGCCGCAGTGAGCGAAGCCTTCGACCGGGAGAGCGATCACGCGCGCCGACTCGCGCAGATTTTCAATTGCGCGTGACGGCGCCGTCGGCGGGCGCTGAGCGCCTCAGAGCGGCTTTCGCTCGAAGAAGCCCTGGCGTCCCGCGGCGGCCCGAAGCGAGGCGTAGCCCTCGAGCTGAGGCTTGACCCAGCGCTTGAGCCCCTCGGCCTCGAGCACTAGCCTGTGGGCCGGATTTTCGTAGCTCATGCCGTCGAGCGCTTCCCCGAAGCGCCGGCAGAGTTCAGGGTCGAGTCCGGGCCTCGTCGTGAACATGCAGTGGTTGAACGGGTCGGAGGTCCAGACCTCCACGAGAGCGCCCTCCGGCGCGAGCCGCTCCGCCCGAACCTTGTCCCAGAACGGGCTACCGACCGCGGCCGCGTCCACCCGTCCGTCGAGAACGGCGCGCAACGCATCGACCTCGCTCGTTCCCGTGTCGCCGTGCTTGCCGAGGTCGCTGTTGAAGCGGAGAGAGCGGTAGGTCTTGCCCTCGACGAGGCCCTGGGCCTCGAGGAAGTGGACGGGAAGGATCGCCGCATGACCGCTGTCGCGGCTGCCGAGAGCGAGGACTTTTCCATGAAGATCGGCGAGCGTCTTCACGGGGCCTCCGGCGGCCGCGACGATCTTCGTCATCCAGCCGAGGTCGGTGTCGCGCATCGCGATCGGAGTGCACTGGCCCCCGCTCCATTCCGTCGCCTGGAGGAACGCCAGGTTCGTGTTCCAGCCGATGTCGATGAGCGGCGCAGGCTCGCCGGGCTTGGCGAGCAGCGCCTCGACCTGCGCCTCGTAGCTTTGGAAGAGCACCACCTCGACCGGCAGATGCGCCTCCTGGTGAAAGTAACGGCGCATGCCTTCCCAGATCGTGACGACCTTCGGGTCGTACGCGACCGCGCCTACCCAGATCGTGCGGCTCAAGGATCCCCCTCCTGTCTGTTGTAAAGCCAACGCCGGCGCGCCGGCGATCGTTCCGAAAGATCAGAACAAGGGCATCCCGAGAACCGCCTTGCCGATGAACTCGCGCAAAACGTCGCTCGTCGGCGCCATGACAACACCGGCGTGGGCGTCTCGGAACAGGCGTTCGATGCCGGTATGTTTCGAGAATGCTGCGCCTCCGCAGGTTCGCATCGCCGTCGAGGTGACGCTGACCGCGATGTCGCCGGCCGCCGCCTTAGTCTCGAGCACGCGCAGAACGGTCGTCTCGCGCGGACGCTCGAGATGATCGACGAGATCGTCGACGCGCGCGGCAAGCCCGTCGGTCTCGATCTGCATCTGGGCGAGTTGGGCGCGCAGGGTCGGCAGGCTCTCGCCAAGGCTTTGGCCGAGATGCTCGAACCGGGCGGTCTTGAGGTGGGACGCGGTGGCGGCGACCGCCGCCCGGCAGAGTCCGAGCGCCACGACCGCACTGCCCAGGTTGAAGAGCGGCAAGACGACGTTGAGCATTGCCCCGAAGCCGGCGCCGTCGTCGGTGAGCTGATGGCCGGGGTCGACAAGGCAATTTTCGAGCGTCATCGGCGACGATGCATTGGCGCGCATGCCAAGTCCATCCCAGGGTCCGGCGACCGATAGGCCGTTCGAGCCGGCAGGCACGAGGTAAAGTGTCGAATCCATGGGCCCTGCGCCTTCGGGCGCTAGCGATGACACGACATAGCTATGGGCGTGCCCTGCGCTGGTCACCCACGACTTCTTGGCGGCGAGATAGACGCCCGCGCCATTACGGCGCGCTTTGGAGACCGGCGCCCAGAAGTGACTGCGCGATCCGGATTCGCTGAAGGCCAGAGTCGAGAGATGACGGCCGGCGGCGATGTCGTTGAGCGTGTCGGCGACCGAGGCCGCGGCGCGGGCCGCCAAGATGGTCGCGACGGCGCAGACGTGCATTTTGTAAACCATCGCAACCGAGGCGTCCGCTTCGGCGAGCGCAGCGACGACGGCAGCGAAGGCCCGCGGTCCGAGGCCGGACCCGCCGTGCTCGACTGGGATAGTCAAGCCGAGAAGCCCGGCCTCCCCCAAAGCGTCGACCGCGTCTTCGGAGAACCGGCCCGCCTTATCGTTCGCGGCGGCGGAGGCGGCCAAGACGCGATCGGCGATATCCTTTGCTTTGGCGACTGCGGTCTCGAGCGTGAGGGGCGTGTCGGCGGCGGTCATGGCGTCTCCCTCTGAGCTGACCAGCGCTACGTTCGGAGCGAAGGCAGTGAACGTTACACGCGAATATGTCAGTAATCTATCGTCATGTCCCGATCTCCGCGCGGACAGAACGCTCCCTAATTCTCCGGGACACGCCAATCGCCTCCGCGGCCCGGGCGGGAACGGCTAGCGCGAACGGCGAAGAGTCTTGTCAGTCCGGCAGCGATCATGAGCGCGGCGCCGGCGCCGGCGACGCAAACGCCCCCATCCCGCCATGTCGAACGCCACGCCCAGCGCGGCGCTGCCGACGAGGCGGCCGGAAAAGCACGAGCTGAGTTAGAGTCCGTTCGCGGCACTGCGGTCGGTCCGCGCCGCGTGACCGACAAAGCCGGTCGTGACCGCCTGGGCGA
>JBAQGU010000268.1:0-3959 GCA_049287975.1 Roseiarcus sp. | reverse complement strand
GCCTCCTGCGCGCCAACAAATCCAAAGGGAGCATCAAAACCCGCCGGAAATCAGCGAGCTGGAACACCCAGTTCCTCCTCGAAATCCTGCAGATGAAATGATCGTTAACCTGGATTCCGTGCCGTGGTCCCGAAGCCGAGCAGGCGCAGGAAGCGCCGTGTCCGCCGGATCAGCTCCGCAGTTCGGAAGTCGGCAAGGCCGGTTGAGGCCGAAGCCCGGCAAGTCGCCAAGGAGCGGGATGCAACTGATTCCCCGCTTACCGCGGCGCCGAAGCAAGGTTCTGCGCATTACCTCGCCCAGCAGGTGAAGGAAGTTCACCTCTACGGTCCCAAGCAGCCGCCCAGCTGGCTCTTTAAATTGCCGCTGGATGTCCGGTTTGTCTTTCACAATAGCCGTGCCTTGTTTGCCACCGACGCAGTTACCAATGCCGGCGGCGGTCAAAGCTGGGACCTTGCCAAGGGCGAGGCGGTTCGCGGCGCGAATCCCCGCGAAGGCTTTGTCGTCCAGTCCTGGGGACAATGGGATTGGCCGTTGATCCTCTCGGCTCCCGAGCGCGCACTCTTCGAGCTTCTTGACGAGTTGCCGGCGCGCGAAAGCCTTCATCAGGTCGACAAGCTTTTCGAAGGGCTGACCAACCTGAGTCCGCGCCGCCTGACCACACTTTTCGCCGACTACCGCAGCGTGAAAGTGAAACGGCTGTTTTTCTTCTTCGCCGCGTCACGGGCATGCTTGGCTGAAGCGCATCGATCGGTCGAAGGTCAATCTCGGCTCGGGCAAGCGCATGCTCGTCAAAGGCGGCCATCTCGCCCGGCGACGCAGATCACCGTCCCGGAGGATATCGATGGCGTTCGCTGAATCCTACCGCCGGCAGGTCGCGCTGCTTGTGCGCACCTTGCCGCAGGTGGCGGAGGAAGCGTGCTTCGCGCTCAAAGGCGGGACCGCAATCAATCTATTTGTTTGCGACATGCCGCGCCTTTCGGTCGATATCGATTTGACCTATCTGCCGGTTGAACCGCGCGGCCCGCGTAGTCGCACGCATACACCTTGCCTTGCTCGCGCTGGACAAGAGACGATCAACTCATTTCCTCATCACCGGGCGGCTTTTCCAATCGAAACCGACCGGCGGATCCTGATGCGCTTCTGAGCTATTGTACTTTGGTACGCCGTTAACTTGCGACCTTCCCATGCCTGAAGGCTCCGGCCAGATGGTCGATGAAAGCGCGCACAACCGGCGGCAACCCGCGGCGCGTCGTGAAGACGAGGTGAACGATGCCGTCCTCCGTGCGCCATTGCGGAAAGACATGGGCTAGGCTGCCGTTCGCCAACTCGCCTCGACAGGCGTGATCCGGCAAGAGAGCTACGCCAAGCCCGGCGACGGCAGCATCGCGCAGCGCCTGGAAATCGACGCAGGTCATTCGCGGCTCATGCCGGATCGAACGCGGTTCGCCCTCGGGCCCGGTGAATTCCCAGACAATCTCGCCCATCTGGTCGGTCGTGGCGAGGGTCGGGAGATCGGAGAGCGCCGCCACATCGCCGCTAGCGCACGCCGCCGCCAGGGCCGGCGCGGCGACCAGAATTCGGCTGGAGCGTCCCAAGGTGCGCATGGTCAGGGCGGCGTCAGTCCCGAGCGCCGCTCTGACCCGGACCGCGACGTCGATCCGCTCGTCGATGAGGCCCACCGCACGGTCGACGGCCACGACCTGCAGCTTCGCCCTCGGGAAATTCCTCATGAAGCTGGAGAAGGTAGGCGACAGCGGCTCGACCAAGCCCAGCGGGCAACTGCAACGGACAACGCCGCGCGGCTCGCCCAGAGCCTCCGACACGACCGCATCGGCCTGCTGCACGTCCATCACGATCATGCGGCAGCGTTCGTAGAACGCTTGTCCGACCTCGGTAGGCCGGAAACGGCGGGTGGAGCGCTCAATCAGCCTCACTCCGAGGCGAGCCTCCAAACCCGCGATCCGGCGGCTCAGCGTTGATTTCGGCGCCCTTAGCGCCCGTCCCGCCGCAGCGAAGCCACCGTGGGTCACCACCTCGACGAAGAGGGCGTAATCGTTGAGGTCTGGCGTCGTCAATCGTCTCACCCATGGAACGCTGAGGCTCATTACTGCCATCTACTCCTCTCAGCGTACCACGATAATCTTTTTTCACACGGCGAGCACTTCGCCGCCCAGATGAAGGAGAAAGAAGATGTCCGGCAAATTTCACAACAAGGTGGTTGTGGTGACCGGCGGGACGAGTGGCATCGGCCTCGCCACCGCCAAGCGCTTCGCGGCCGAGGGCGCATTCGTGTTCATCACGGGCCGCCGCCAGCAAGAACTGGACGCGGCGGTCAGGACGATCGGCGGAGGGGCGAGCGGCGTGCGCGCCGATATGTCGAAGCCGGCCGATATCGATCGCCTTTACGATGCGGTCCAGCAGAAGCACTCTCAGATCGACGTCCTCTTCGCCAATGCCGGCGGCGGCTCGATGCTGCCGCTCGGCGCGATCACGGAGGAGCAATACGAGGATACCTTCGGCAGCAACGTGAAGGGCGTGATCTTCACCGTGCAGAAGGCGCTCCCGTTACTGCGCGACGGCGCTTCGGTGATCCTCACCGGTTCAACCGCCGGCGCGACCGGGACAGCCGCGTTCAGCGTCTATGGCGCCTCCAAGGCCGCGGTGCGCAGCCTGGCGCGGAGCTGGACGCTCGACCTCAAGGAACGCGGCATCCGCATCAACGTCGTCAGCCCCGGCCCCGTGAAGACTCCCGGCTTGGTCGGACTGGCCGGCCCCGACGCCGCCCAGCAGCAGGGGCTCCTCGACTACATGGCGACGCAGGTGCCGCTCGGCCGCGTCGCCGATCCGGATGAGATCGCTAAGGCGGTCGCCTTCCTGGCCTCGGACGATTCCAGCTTTGTCGCCGGCGCCGAACTCTTCGTCGATGGCGGCCAGGCCCAAGTCTGAACCATTGCGTCGGGCCGGACACTGAGCCGTCGTCGCTTGCGGTCCGACACCTCATCCCCTTTGAATAGGTGCAGGGTCATGTCGGAAATTATCGAAACGCTGCTGCTGCGCAATCTGCAAGAAGTCTTCGGCGAAGGCGATTCAGGGCGCCGTCGGGCGGCCATCGAGGAGCTCTACGCCGAGGATTGCGTCGTTCTTCTGCCCATAGGTCGCTATGTCGGTCACCAGGGGCTGGACCAGATCGCCGGCGAGCTGCGCGGCGGTCACCCGAGCTTCGTCTATACGCCGCACACCGCGCCGCAGGCGGTCCAAGACGGCGGCCGTATCGCTTGGGGCTCCGGGCCGATCGGGGAGCCGCCGCGCTATACCGGTCTGGACGTGATCATAGTTCGCGGCAACAAGATCGCCGCCCTCTACGTCTTCCTGGACTCCCCACCGGTCTAGGTATGCGGTCTTGCTCCGGGGCTGAACCACCGAAGGGTCTCGCACCGGGTCGGCCACCCCTGGGGCGGGACCGGGGGATATGGGCGGGAGCGCCGGGTTCGGTGGGTATAGCGTAAACCCCGCCAGCCCGGGATCTCAGCGCATCGGCAAAAGCTCGTTACCAAGCCATTTCGATAAGAAATTTCTGATTGTATTATTGTTTTAGAATAAGAAAATACCTATTGATGATGCCACAAAAAATAAGATATATCCTATAGGTATGATCACCGCATATGAACAGCTCGACAGGCGTTTCAGCGAACTGAAGATCCTCGCTCAGGCAACCCGTCCTTCGCGTGGATGGATACGCGCGATCCGCGAAGCACTTGGCATGACCTCGGCGCAGTTGGCGAAACGGCTTGGGGTCAGTCAACCTCGGGTCATCGAGCTGGAGCGCGGTGAGGGCCGCCGCCTTCCTGAAGAAGTGGTATTTCTGGGTCACCCACAGCCGGCTCGAACCGATGATCGAGGCCGCGCACACGGTCAAGCGCCATTGGGACGGTATCTTGCGCTGGTTCGACAGCAAGATC
>JBAQGU010000267.1:0-3595 GCA_049287975.1 Roseiarcus sp. | reverse complement strand
GCGCAGCGCTTGTTTCTGGGCGTCGCCTGAGCTTCCATCCGAGATTTAGACGGACGCGGGCATGTGATCGCAACGAGAAACGACGTTCCCTAAATCGTTTACGGATTGGCTTCAATATTCGTGTGCTTTTTTGGTCTCTTGCAATGGCGACTTCACGGAGTGCGGAAGTCACGGTTGTTCTCGTAAAGCATTTCCGAACAGGCCACCGTTGTGTTGGGAGCAAAGATCGATACAAATGTCTGCTTCAATGCGAACGACATTCTTCGCGCCTCGGATTCGTGACGCATAATCTCGTTGAGCTTGCCAAGGCTTGAAATCTTCATGAAATCAATTCGGCAATTTGGATGTTCTGCCTGGAACGCCTAGAGTGCCCATCACCGAGCTGCCGGAACTCCACTTTCAGCTCGTTGGGCGTCACGGTCACGAAGAGATAGCCCAGCGACGCGACCGCCTTCTCGTGGATACCTTGCGTGCCGCCGTCCGTTGGCCGTCCGTCGCCGGAGGAACCCTTTGCGTCTAGAATGCCGGCGGCGCCATTGCTCGCTCGCGTCCGCACTGCGCCAGCGTTCGCGGCAGCGGCTCCGTGGTGGTTCGACCAGGGGCGAGCGCCTCAATCAGCCGGGGTGGGCGCGCGCTCTGAAATCAATCCTTCGCGCTTCAAGTCCGACCAGAGCGACGCCGGAATCGGTCGGCGGAAGCTTTCGACGTTCTGCCGCACCTGATCCGGGCTGACGGCGCCGGGAATCACGGACGCGACGATCGGATGGGCGAGAGGGAATTGCAGCGCCGCCGCCGCCAGGGGCGTTGCATGAGACGCGCACACCGCCTGCATCCGCCGAACCCGCTGCATCACTTCCGGCGTAGCGTCGGAGTAGTTGTATTTGGCGCCCTCGATCGGCCCCGTCGCGGTGATCCCGGAACTATAGACGCCGCCAATGACGATCCCGACGCCGGCCCGCTCGCAATAGGGAAACTCCGCCTCGAGAACTTCCTGCTCCATCAAGGTATAGCGAAGCGCCACCAGGAAGAAGTCCAAGGGCAGCGCGTCGAGGAAGCGCGGCATCATGCCCAATTCGTTGATTCCCGCCCCGACTCCGCGCACCAGCCCATGCGAGCGCAACTGATCGAGCGCCCGCCAGCCCGAAGTGAAGAGCTGGCTGAGATGGGCCGCGACTTTCGCTTCGGTCGTATGAAACCAGAAGTCGAGATCGTGAATGAGCAAAAGGTCGATGCGGTTCATGCCGAGCCGCATTTGCGATTGCTCGTAGGAGCGCATGATCCCGTCGTAGCTGTAGTCGTGCACATGCTCGAACCGCAGGCCGCCCGCCCAGACCGGGCCGGTCTGGAATTCGTCGGGCCTAGCGGGTGGAAAGAACCAGCGGCCGACCTTGCTCGACAGCACGAAGTCGGACCTGGGCTTGGCGTCGAGGAAACGGCCGTACCGAATTTCGCTCAACCCGCGGCCGTAATAGGGCGCAGTGTCGTAATACCTGACCCCGGCGTCCCACGCCGCTTGCAAAGTCGCGGCAGCCGTCGCCTCGTCGACGCGGACGAACAACTCGCCCAGCGGCGCGCCGCCGAAGCCGAGCTGGGTGAGGGCCACGCCGGACTTTCCAAGTTTTCGGGTTTCGGTTGGATTCATCAGCGACATCCTTCATCGACGGTTCGATAGGATAATTGTCAACGCCGCTCCGAGATGCGGCGCTGCAGAGCTTCGAGCAGGACCGCGCCGAGGATGATCGTGCCGGTCGCAAATCCCTGCCAAAAGATCTCGATCCGGGCGAGGTTGAGGAAATTCCGGGTCAGCGCGATGATGATCACGCCGATGATGGTGCGCAGAATCTTGCCTTGGCCGCCATAAAGGCCGGTGCCGCCGATCACGACGGCGGCGATGACTTCGAACTCGAGACCCTCGCCGGTGTTCGGCGACACCGCGCCCAGACGCGACACACTGACGATCCCGGCGAGCGACGCCGTGAATCCGACGACCATCAGGCATTGGATCTTGATGCGGTCCGCACGGACGCCGGAGAGAATCGCCACCGTCCGATTGGAGCCGACGGCGTAGACCCGCTTGCCGAACGTCGTGCGCTCCATCACGAACCAGCCCGCCGCATAGACGAGCACGGCTACCCAGATGATGTTCTGGATCGGAAACCACACCAGCAGATCCGCCAGCAATCCGGAGCTCGACCAACCGGCGAAGTTGATCGGCAGCGGCAGCTGCACCCATCGGCCTTGCCCGAACAGCCGGATGACGTGCGGAATGTCGGGAATCGGCTGCCCCTGTGTCACGACCAAGGTCAGGCTCCTGCCGATCATCAGCATTCCGAGCGTCACGATGAACGAGGGAATTCTCGCCTTCGTGACGATGAAGCCGACGAACAGGCCAAGCAGAGGACCAACGAAGAGTGGCGCGATCAGTCCGAGCGCGATCACCCACCAGGGATGATCGTCGGCGCCCGCCGTCGGGATCCATCTGACCATGATCCAGCCGGCCACCGCGGCCGACAATCCGACGACCGAGCCGACCGAAACGTCGAATTCGCCGGCGATCATGACGATCGTCATGCCGGCCGCGACGATCAGCATGACCGTCATCTGCCCGAGCAGGTTGCCGACGTTCGCCGGCGACAGGAAGCGGTCGTTCGCGATCTGCATGACGACGATCAGGATCGCCAGCACGCCGAGCGCTTGTATGAGGCTGTAGGAGCGTTTGAGGCTCCCGAGCAGGCGCGAGGCGACCGCCACGCGGGCGGGTTTGGGAGCCGAGAGCGTCGTCACGCCGCCACCGCCCTGATCTCGCCGCAAGCCGAGGCCCGCAGAATGGTTTCGCGATCGATCTCGCCGCCCGAGAGCTCGCCGATGATGGCGCCCCGAAACATCACCAGCACGCGGTCGCACAGCAGAACCAGCTCGTCGAGCTCCGTCGTAACCAGGAGAATGCCCACGCCCGCGCGCGCGATCTCATCGATGATCTTTCGGATTTCCTCCTTCGCGCCGACATCCACGCCGATGGTCGGCTCATCCATCACGAACGCCTTCGGCTTTGTCTCCAACCACTTTGCGAACAGAACTTTCTGCTGATTGCCGCCGGAAAGCTGGCGCGCCAGCGCAAAGGCACTCGGGGCATGCACCCGCAACCGCTCGATGTTGCGCTCCGCCGTCCGCTCCATCGCCGCAAAGTCCAGCGCGCCGCCGGTGCGGCTGAAGCGCGACAGGATTGGCAGACAGATATTCTCGATCAAGGTGAAATCGGGGAGGATTCCTTCGCGAAGCCGGTCGTTGGTGAGCAGCGCGATCCCAGCCTCGAGCGAAGCGGCGGGGTTCGCGGGCGGGACCGGCTTTCCTTCAATCAGGACGCGGCCGGAAGCCTGGCGTCCCGATGCTCCGAACACGGCGCGGGAGAGCTCGCTGAGGCCGGCGCCGGCGAGGCCCGTCACACCGAGCACCTCGCCGGGGGCAAGCGTGAAGCTGATGTCTTGCAGGAGCCCCGGCGCGGTCAGGTTCTCGACCGTCATCAACGGGATCGCGCTCGCGCGTCCAGGCTGCGCCGCGCGACGCGACGTCTCCACGTCGCGGCCGACCATCGCGG
>JBAQGU010000266.1:0-1842 GCA_049287975.1 Roseiarcus sp. | reverse complement strand
CGTTTCGTGAGCCGTAGCGGCTATCCTGTCCACCGCTGCAATGCCGACGACGAAAAGCGCAATCGCCTCGAATCCACACCGTCGAGCAGCTTTTCGACGCACGCGCTAGGAGACCGCGATCAAAGCTCTTGACATAACTGAGTTTTGGATCATATACATAAACATGTTCTTATACAAGAACTTCTAGAATGAGATCGGCGCAACGGCATTGCGACATCCTAAATCCAGCCAGGCGAGAAATTTGCCCAGTCGATATGCCTTTCGCGAAGCGTCTCCGCGCGCCCTACCTCTCTTGGACATCCGCCGATGCGCGGGCGCCGCCCGATGACTCAACTCAGAATACTGAAACGCGCGCAGCCTCGATCAGGTGAAAGCTTTTGGAGAGATTGCGCAGATGTAGCAAAGCCAAAGTGTAGCCTCCCCTTGTAGTCTGTTCTTCACTTCCGGCGCACTCGGCGCGGATCCGCGGAAAACAGCGCGAATAGGTCGCGAAGTCGACCAGCGCGCTGAGGTGCTGAATGGGAAAACAGGGGAACATGATGATCAAATATTGGCTTACTGCACTTGAGCGGGAGCGGCCGTCGCGGCGAGCTGCACTCCGGCGCCCGCGGCCGACAAGAAGTTCACGTTCGCGCTTGTGCCAAAATACTCCAACAATCCGTTCTTCGATCAAGCGCTGGCTGGCTGAAAAAAGGCTGAAAAGGAACTCGCCGGCAAGATCGAATGCCTCTACATAGGCCCTGGCGAGCACGGTGGCGGCGACGAAGAAGCACAAATCGTCAGCGACCTCATCACCAAGGGTGTAGACGGCATCGCAGTCGCGCCCGCCAATGCGCCAGCCATGGCGGCGGCCCTCCAAGGCGCGAGGACGGCCAAAATTCCTATCCTGACATTCGACTCCGATCTTCTCGCCAAGGACAAGGGTCTTCGCGTCGCCTGTATCGGGACGAACAATTACGACATTGGCGTGAATCTCGCCAAGCTCGTCATGAAAACTAAGCCCAATAGCGGCACGCTCTGCATTCAATCGGGCGGGTCAGCCGCAGTTAATCTCAATGAGCGAATGCAAGGCATCCGCGATACACTAGTCGGGAAAGCAAGCGAAACACCTCCCGGCGACCGACTCGCTGGAAAGAGTGGCTGGACCGAAGTGGCCGGTTGCCCGCTATACACCAACGACGATTTTCCATTGGCGCTTCAGCAGATGGAAGACGTCCTCGGAAAATTCCCTGATATCGACGCTTTTGTGCTGACCGGAGGCTTCCCCCAATTCCTGCCCGACGCCTACGAAAAAATCGCAGTCAAATACAAGAGCAAAATCGCCTCGGGCGCGCTCGCACTTGTGGTGGCCGATACGCTACCGATCCAGATAGAGTTGGTGAAGAAGGGTCTATCTTCGGGGCAGGTCGGCCAGCGTCCGTTCGAGATGGGTTACAAAGCAATGTACGGGCTTCTGGACATCAAGGAAGGCAAAGCGCCGCCGAAAGACCCCACGTACACAGGGCTCGACATATGCACCCCGCAGACTGCCGACACCTGTATCGGCAGGAAATAGTCTTCCCGGGCGTACCGAACTCCGCATCTTTGCCGCGCAGACGACACACATGCCGGCGCGCAGCCTGGACGCAAGTTCAAATTCAAAACACTGTCGAGCGCAACTAACCACTCAGCTCTGGTTCATGCCCCGTCCGGTCGAGAGCAGACCGCATTTCGACCGGACCCTTCATCCTAAGAACGGCATTTGGCCTGTTCCCGTTTGGCGGAGAATCGGGCATTTTCAGTGGGATGACCCAGGATCTACCGCCCATCGCCGTTCACCCCGCAGGTGAACAATCTACGGTT
>JBAQGU010000265.1:0-10866 GCA_049287975.1 Roseiarcus sp. | reverse complement strand
AGATCGGTGTCCTCGAACAATTTGTCGGTCAGTTTCTCCAGCGCCTCGAAATTCTCGACCTTGTGGACGCCTCGCGAAAACGAGCCGTCCGGGATTTTCACCACCATCGGCCAGCCGAGCCGCTTTTCGGCTTTGACCAGATCCTCCTCATCGGCGAGCATCAAGGTCGGGGGCACCGGCACGCCTTGCGCTTCCATCAGTTCGTGGAGATAGACCTTGTTGGTGCAGCGGATCATCGAGACGGGGTCGTCGATCACCGGCATGCCCTCCTGCACCGCGCGCCGGGCGAAGCGATAAGTATAATCGTCTATCGAAGTCGTCGCGCGGATGAACAGACCATCGAATTCGGCCAGTTCCGCCAGCTGGCGCTTGGTCAGGAGTTCGACCTCGACCGAATGCCGCTCGGCGAATTTCTGGAAATATTTGATCGTGTCGACCGAAGACGGCGGCAATTCCTCCTGCGGATCATAGAGCACGGCGAGCGAGTATTTGGCGACCGCGCGCGCACGCGGATTGCGCCAATCGCGCTCGGTGTGCTGTTGCAGCGCGGCGCGGAAGAACAACGCCTCCTCCGGCCCGAGCTTGGCGAGCGGGCGCGCCCGGAGGCGGTCGATCTTCCAGTATTTCCCCGGCGTGATCGTCACTTCGAGCGCGGGACAGCGATACCAGTCGAACAACAGCCGTCCGAACGCCTCGAAGCGCGCGTCCTGCGTCAGTCCGAAGCAGAACAGGACGTCGAATGTCGTCTCCTCGTTGGCGCGGCAGCGGGCGGCCGCCGCGTTCAACGCCTCCTGCAGGTCGGGCAGCGCGTGTTCGTAGAGCTTGTGCTCGCGAAGCTCGAGCATCGTCTCGGCCGTCGGGATGATGCGATGCCCGCGCGCTTCGGCCAGCAACGAGGCATAATAGCCCTTCGACTGGTAATTGTAGGAGCGGGACAGATTGATGATCTTCGGGCGTCCAGGTCCGGCGAACAGTTTCGGCCGCGCGAGATAATCGCGCGTAGTAATGACTTTATGCGGGGTTTCCGCGTTGGGAAAATCGCGCGCGTGATCGACCAGCACCACCCATCCGGTCATCGTGGGCGCGCGCCTCCGGCGCATAGCTCGTACGGACGCGCTGAATCAAAAATCAACTGCTGGGTCATCGGGCCGTTCGGCTCCCTAGCCGAGCGAAGAGGGTCGGGGTCAGCCCAGGGAGAATCGGCGGCCCCAGGAATGGCTTAAGAGAATGGGGGCGCTCATTCGCGAACGCAACCCAGCGGCGCCCTCCTACACGGATTTTTCGCCTCCCGCTCAATCCGTCCGGTCGTCCGGGGCCGTCCGCAGCGTCTTTTCGAAGCGAAGCGCCTCCGCGCCATCGGCGTAATAGCCGGGATAGCGGCCGAATTGGCGGTAGCCGAGCTTCTGATAGAGCGCGATCGCGGCCGGGTTGTCGTAACGGACTTCCAGGCGCAGGACGCAGCGGCCGTGACCGCGCGCGTAGCGCTCGCAGGCCTGCAGCAATGCGCGCCCGACCCCACGTCGCCCTTGCCTCGGATCTACCGCCAGCGAATAGATGCGCGCCGTCTTGCTGTCCTTGCGGATCGAGAGCAGTGCGTAGCCTGCCAGCGCGGGGCCGAATTTGGCGACGATCAGCGGCCGATGCGCCGCGCCGATGAAGCGGCGCAGCGCGCGGCGGGAAAGCCGGTCGGTCGCGAAAGCGGCGACCTCCAAGGCGTGGATCGCCTCGAGATCCGCCGGCTCGGCCGCGCGAACGACGATGTCGGCGGCTGTGCGAGAGAACGGTCCCAATCTCGATTGTCCCCGAATCTAAAGGTCCCGTCGAGCGGAGGTGTTTAGCGAAAGCCTTTCCCAGGGCCTAGAGCCTATTGCCTCTGGGGCTCGGAGATTCTGGACGTCGAGGGTTGCGGACCGTCACCGCAGCGCCTGCCGCCTCGTCCGCGCCTCGAGGCGCAGACGAACGACATCGCGAGGCCAAGGCGATGATGCCCGGGCGGCGCTGCTTCCGCGAAAAAGTAGCCGCGATCGCTGAGCGCGGCCATCGTGGAGCGCCTCGTTTTCCGATTGAAAGCGGAACCCACGCGCTCGGCGACCGCGTTTACAGTGCCGCCTTCTTACGTCGGGCGCCGATCATCTTATTGAAGGTATGGTGGGCAGCATCGCCCGAAACCGCTACTCCAGATTGGTGTGCCGCGCGCGCATCGTCTCCGAGGTCTCGCGGAAGCGGGGACGCAGCTTCAGGATCACCAGTTCGAAGAAGATCATCTGCGCGGTCTCGAACAGCGAACCCATCGGCAGGACCGAGAGGCTCGGGCCGCGATCGTCGGCCATCGTCTGCGCCGGAATCACGGTGACGATGTCGACGCGCTGGGTCAGTTCGCCGCTCGCTTGCGCCGTCACCAGTGCGGTGCGGGCGCCGGCCGCGCGGGCGATGTCGACGAGAACTTGCGCGGTCGCTAGTTGGCCCGGTCCGGCGGAGACGAACAGCAGGTCGCCGAGGCCGACAGGAGGCGTCGTCATGTCGCCCCAGACCGATACGTCCCGCCCCATGTGGAACAGCCGCATCGCGAAGCCGCGCATCTGCAGGCCCTCGCGGCCGCAGCCGAACACGACGATCCGCTTGGCGGCGACGATCGCCTCGATCAGCGGATCGGCGGCGTCGTCGGGCAGCTTGGCGAAGACGCCTTCCAGATCGTTCAAGGCGCCCTTCGACAGTTCGCGCAGTGTGTCGGCCATGATGTATCTCTCCCTTGGACCCCTTCGCCCTTGCGGGAGAGGTGGCCGCGCAACGGCCGGATGAGGGCCGTCGTAATCCCCACGGCCCTCGCCCCAGCCCTCTCCCGCAAGAGCGGGAGAGGGGGCTTTCCTACAGCGCTCCTTCGCGGTCGGCGCGATCGGTGAGTTGCGACTGCATGATCACGACGACCAGCAGGAACGCGCCGCGGATCACGGACTGCCAGTAGGCGGACAGCGAGATGAATCCGCGGCCATTCTCGAAATTCAAAACGTTGAAGATCAAGCCGAGCAGCATGACGCCCGCCAGCGTCGCCCCGACCGAACCCAGTCCGCCCGTCAGCAGCGTGCCGCCGACCACGACCGAGGCGATGGCGACCAACTCCCACCCCACTCCTTCCGTCGGCTGGCCTGCGCCGTACTGAGAGGCAAGAATCACCCCCGCCAGGCCGGCAAGTCCGCCGCTGACGACATAGGTGAAAAACTTGACGCGATCGACCGGCAGCCCCATCAGCCGGCTCGCGTCCTCGTTGCCGCCGATCGCGAGCACCGTTCGCCCGGCGCTGGTGAAGTTGAGCGCGACCGACCCGATGACATAGGCCACGCCGGCGATCAGCGCCGGGATCGGGATGTTGAAGATGTCGCCCTGCCCCAGATCCGTGAAGCCGCTGTCGTAGGAGGCCGAAACGGACTGGTCCTGCGCGAGCAGGAGTGCTGCCCCGTAAGCCGCGAGCATCGTCGCGAGCGTCGTGATGAAAGGTAGAATGCGCAGTTTGACAATGATGATTCCGTTGAGCGCGCCGACGACGAGGCCCGCCACGATCCCGCCGGCGGCGCCGGCCAACATTCCATACGGAAGCGGGCTCAGCATCGCCGCGACCACGCTGCCGAACGCCACCGTCGCGCCGACCGATAGGTCGATCCCGCCCGTCATGATGACGAAGCACATGCCCAGAGCGACCAGCGCGGACATGGATTGATAACGCAAAACTGAGGAAATGTTGAACAGACCGAGAAAATGGTCGTAGCGCAGCCAGCCGAACAGGATCAGCGCCACGAGAGCGATCAGGACGCCCTGGCCCGAGAGGAAGGAGACGAGGGAGGACTTCTTCACGGGTCAGGCCTTCCCGCGGCGTTGCAACCAGACCGCGCCGATGATCAAGGCGGCCTTGACCAGCTTGGCGGCGTCGTCCGGCACGCCGTTGGCGAGCAGGGTGTAGCGCACGAGCTGGATGATGAGGGCGCCTATCAGCGTTCCCGTCACCGTCGCCCGGCCGCCGCTCAGCAGGGTGCCGCCGACCGCCACCGCCGCGATCGCGTCCAGCTCCATGCCCATGCCGACGAGATTGGCGTCGCTGGAAGAGTTGATCGCGATGTGGACGAGTCCGGCGACTCCCGCGCAGAGACCGCTGATGCAATATACCCAGCGCTTGACGGTGACGACCGGCACGCCGGCCAGCCGCGCCGCGCGCTCGTTGCCACCGATCGCGAGGATCTGGCGTCCGAACAACGAGCGATTCAGCGCCCAGGCCGCCAGCGCGACAATGACGACCATGATGAGGACCTGGTCGGGAATGCCCTTGAAGCCATTCGCGGTCGGGTTGCCGGGCGCGAATATCCGACCGAGGCCGATCCATTGAAACTCATCGAGCTTGAACGGCTGCAAGTTGCCGTTGGTCGAAACCTGCGCGATGCCGCGACCGGCGATGAACAGGACGAGCGTGGCGATGATGGGCTGAATGCGAAACCGCGTGATCAGCCAGCCGTTGAACCATCCGAATGCGCCCGCGACCAGGATCGAGACGACCATCGCGACCGCCACCGCGAGGTGGATTTCAGGGAACTTGTAGATCTTTCCGAGGAAGATGATCGGCGCGAGGGCGCCGGCGATGGCCATCAGCGACCCGACGGAAAGGTCGATACCGCCGGTGGCGATCACCAGCGTCATGCCGACGCCGACGATGACGATCGAGGCGACCTGAGTCAGATTGACGTCGAGCGTTCGCCACGACGCGAAATTGTTGGTGATCGCCAGATTGAAGAGGATCAGCGCGATCAACGCGCCGAGCGTCGCATAGCGCGAGAGGAAGGGCCGCCAATCGCGCCGCCGGGAAACGCCCGGGTTCGCGATCTCCGCCTGAGCCATCACGCGTGCTCCTGCTCGGCCGGTTGCGCCGCGCCATGCGCCATCGCCGCCATCACCGCCGCCTCGCTCGCCTCGCTGTGCGGCAACTCGGCGACGCTTCGACCCTCGCGCAGCACAAAAACCCGATCGGAGCCCTCGATGATTTCCTCGAGTTCGGAGGAAATCATCAGGACGCCGAGCCCGTCCTCGGCGAGCTGTTTGATGATCCGCTGGATTTCGGCCTTGGCGCCGACGTCGATGCCGCGCGTGGGTTCATCGAGTATCAACAGTTTCGAGCCCATCGCGAGCCAGCGCGCGAGCAGCACCTTCTGCTGATTGCCGCCCGAGAGCTCGCGGATCGGCTGATCGGGACTGGAGCACTTGACGCCGAGGCTCGCGATGAATTTCAAGACCACAGCACGCTGCCTGGCGGCATCGATGACTCCCGCCCGCGTGAGTTGCGGCAAGAGCGCCAGCGTCAGATTCTCGGCGACCGACATGTCGGGAATGATGCCCTCGAGCTTGCGATCCTCGGAGGCGAACCCGACCCCGCGCCCGATCGCGTCCTCCGGCTGCCGCGGGGCGAAACTCGCGCCATCGAAGTTCAAGGCGCCCGAGCGAATGGGGTCGGCGCCGAATACGACGCGTGCGGTTTCGGTGCGGCCGGATCCGAGCAGGCCCGCGAAGCCGACGATCTCTCCCTTGCGGACGCTGAACGAAACGTCATGAACCTTGTGGCCGGCGCTCAGATGGGAGGCTTCGAGGGTCGTCGCGCCGATGTGCGTGCTCGGACTGCCGAACGCGGTCGCGCTCTTGGCGACCTGGGCGACGTCTCGCCCCAACATGCTCGCCACCAGCTCGACCTTGCTGACGTCTTTCATTTCGGATGTTCTGACCGTTCGTCCGTCGCGCATGATCGTGACGCGATCGCAGACCGCATAGAGCTCGTCGAGTTTGTGGCTGACGAAGATCACCGAGACGCCGGATCGTCTCAATTGCCTGATGACGTCGAACAGCACGTTGACCTCGCGTTCGTCCAGCGACGAAGTGGGTTCGTCCATGATGACGAGCTTGGCCTTGAAGCCGATCGCACGCGCGATCGCCACCATCTGCTGCGTCGCGGTGCTGAAGCGCATCAGCGGCCGGCGAACGTCGACATCCATCTTGAATCTGGAGAGCAGGGCGCGCGCCTCGTTGTGCATCGCCGCCCAGTCGAGCAGTCCGAAGCGGCGGCTTTCTCGGCCCAGACAGATGTTCTCCGTGATCGATCGATAGGGTACGAGATTGATCTCCTGGTAGATCGTGCTGATTCCTTTGGCCTGCGCGTCTTGCGGCGAGGAGGCTTCGAACGCGGCGCCGTCGAATACGATCTCGCCGGCGTCGCGGGCGACATAGCCGGTCAGGATCTTGATCATGGTGGATTTGCCGGCGCCGTTCTGGCCGATCAGCGCATGGACCTCCCCGACCGCGACGTCGAGCGTCGCCGCGCTCAGAGCGGGAATGCCGCCGAACGCCTTGCTGATCGCGCGCATCGACAGAAGGGGGGACGCGGTTGACTCCGTCGCTGTCATTTACCGCTCGACCCCCCGCGCGACGGCCCGCTGACCCGGTCCGGCGTTGCTCGATATTATCCAGGACTGAGTGAAAAAGCCAAGGAGACGACGATCGCCAAATTACACGTCTTCAGCGCCGTCATGCCTGGGCATGACGCGCGATGACTCGTCCAAAAGGCCCGGCTCGAGCTCGCGCCGATCCGGGCCTTATTTCCAGCAAGCGACTCAATCGCGATCAATACGAGCCGGCGATGCTCGCGGCGGCGTTGCTGCTGTCGTAGAAATTGTCCTTGTTCGTCATTATCGGCGGGATTTTCTCACCCTTGGCGTAGTCCATCGCCGCTTTGAAGGCGGCAGGCCCGAAGCGCGGGTTGCATTCCACCGTCGCGCCCATCTTGCCGTCGATGATCGCCTGCAAGCCATCCTTCTCGCCGTCGATCGAGACCACGATGATGTCCTTGCCCGGCTTCTTGCCGGCCGCTTCGATTGCGGCGATGGCGCCGATCGCCATTTCGTCGTTGTGCGCGTAGATCACGTTGGCTTCGGGATGGGCTTGCAGCAGGGCTTCCGCGGTCTGGCGGCCCTCGACGCGGTTGAAATTGCCGGTCTGCGACGCCACGATCTTCATGTCGGGATGTTGCGCGATGACGGCGTCGAAGCCGGTCTTGCGGTCATTGGCGGGCGAGGAGCCGGTCGAGCCTTCGATCTCGAGGATCGTCGCCTTGCCGTTGGTCGCCTTCGCCAGCCATTCGCCGGCCTGCTTGCCTTCGAGCACGAAATCCGAACCGATGAACGCGACATAGTCCTGGCCAGCCTTGGCCAGTTTGGCGTCGACGCTGCGGTCGATCAGGAAGAGCGGAATGCCCGCCTTCTTGGCGGCCATGACCGCGGGGATCAGCGGCTTCTCTTCGCGCGGGGAAAGGAAGATGACGTCGACGCCCTGGGCGATCATGCTGTTGACGTCGGCGACCTGCTTGGCGGCGGAGCCGGCGGCGTCGGTATAGACCAGCTGCCAGCCGAGCTTCTCCGCTTCGGCCTTCATGCTCGCGGTCTGCGCGAGACGCCACGGATTGTTGCTCTCGGTCTGCGCGAAACCGACCTTATAGGTCGCCTTTTGCTTGAGCGGGGGCAGTCCTTCGGCCAGAGCGCTGGTCGCGAAAGCCGCCGCCATCGCCACGGTCGACAAGAGCGCCGCGCGTCGGGTCATGTTTGTCATCAATGTCTCCTGGGTTTCCTCGGTCCGCGCGCGTACCCGCGCGTCCTTCTTGCTCTTTAAGCCGATAATGATATTATCAGTCAAGACTAAATATTAGCGGATCTCCCGAGTGCGATCCGCAAGCGACATAGGGGCGGAAATGCGCAGGCGAGGTTCCTCCGGCGCGCCAGAAATCTCCGGCGTTCAGGACGCGCGAGAATCGAATGTCGGAGGCGCTGCGTCGAGTTCGGGCTCGGTCGCCGGGGAAGCGCGCGTAGTCGCGACCGCCGGAGCCGACGGGCGCTCGTCGGGTCGACGAAAGCCCACGATGACCGATGTCGCGCGGATCGCGGGCGTCTCACAAACGAGCGTTTCACTGATCTTGAATCGAATGGCCGGCGCTCGGATTTCGGAGGCCACGCGCCAACGCGTGGCCGAGGCCGCGCGCGAGATCGGCTATGAGCTGCCGAGTTCTCGGCGCCCTATCACGGCTCTTGATCGCAATGTCATCGCCTATCTCGTCGACGAAATCTCGACCAGTCCGCATCCGGTCGTCAGCTTCGACGGCGCGCGGGACGCGGGCTGGGAAAGCGGGTTCATCGTCGCCGCGCACGTCACGCGCTCGAACCCAGAGCTCGAAGCCGCGACGATCGATGCGATCCGCCGGGATCCGCATGTGATCGGCGTGATCTATTCGACGATTTTCACCCGCCGGGTTTCGCTTCCTGACGAGCTCTATCGACTTCCGACGGTTCTGCTGAACTGCCATAGCGCGGACCGGCGGGTGCATTCGATCGTACCCGGAGAAGTCGCGGGCGCGCTCCACGCGACGGAATATCTCCTCGGCAAGGGACACCGCCGCATCGGCTTCATCAACGGCGAACCCTGGATGGAGGCCTCGGCCGATCGGCTGAAGGGGTACCGGCAAGCACTCGGCGCCGCCGATATCGCGTTCGATCCCCGTCTGTTGCGGAGCGGCGACTGGTTGCCGTTGCAAGGCTACAATCTGACCCTGGAGCTGCTGAGATCGGCCAATCCGCCGACCGCGATTTTCTGCGCCAACGATCTCATGGCGATGGGCGCGCTCGAGGCGGCCGGGAGCATAGGTCTTCGGGTTCCCGAAGACCTTTCGGTCATGGGATACGACGATCAGGAATTGGCGCGCTATACGCATCCTCCGCTTTCGACGTTGGTCCTCCCCAATTACGAAATGGGCCGCAAGGCGACGGAAGTATTGATCGATCTCGCGATCCATAAGAAGGCGTCGCGACCGATGACGCTGGAGATCGACGGGCCGCTGATCGAAAGGTATTCGGTCGGGGACTGCCCGAGCCGCTGACGCGGGATCGAGGAGGTCGTCATTGCGAGCGACAGCAAAGCAAGCCAGACTAGGCCGCAGATGCGCGGCCGAAGTCTGGATGGCGTCGCTTTGCTCGCAATGACGGATGGGGCGCTGGCTTTGTGACAGGCCCTGAGGGAGGAACGACCATGTCGAGCGAACACGAAACCCTTGCGGTGTCGTTGCCGCGGACCAGCTTCGGCGAAAAGGAGCGGGAAGGCGTACGCTATGGAGGGCTGACCGCGAGCCTGTTTCGCTACGACACGGGCATTGAAGCGATTCGATTGTCGAACGCGCGCGGCTCTGTCGTCGTGCTGCCCTACATGGGCCAGATCGTCTGGAGCGCGACGTTCGATGGCGTCGAGCTGGCGATGCGGAGCATGTTTCGCGAGCCGCGGCCGGCCAAGATCATCGTGGAGACGTACGGCTGCCTCGCCTATCACGCGGGCCTGTTGCGCAATGGCGTCCCGTCGCCGGCGGATACCCATGTCCTGCACGGCGAAATGCCCTGCGCCGAAATGGACGAGGCGGGGATTGCCTGCGGCGTCGACCAGCGGGGACCCTGGATCGCGGTTACCGGTTCGCGAGAATACGCGATGGGCTTCGGCGCGCACTATCGCGCGACGCCGCGAGTCGTCGTGCGCGCCGAGGAAACGGGGTGTGAAATCGTCATGGAGGTGGAGAACCTGTCCGCCGCGCCGATGGACCTGATGTATTTGTGCCATGTGAACTTTGCGTTCGCGGAAGGCGCGCGGATCGTCCAGCCGGCTCCCTTCACGCCCGAGCACGTCGTCACGCGCACCGTGATTCCCGGCCATGTTACGCCGACTCCCGACTATCGCGCGCTGCTCGCCGCCCTGGCCGCCGATCCCGCGCGCATGCGGCGGCTGACCGAGCCCGAGCGCTACGATCCCGAACAGGTCTTCTATATCAAGGGGCTGAAACCAGGCGCGGACGGGCTGGTGCATTTCCTGATGGCGCGCCGCGAGGGCGATGCGTTCGCGATTTGCTGGGATCCCGAGGCGATGCCGCACACGATCCGCTGGATCCTCGCCAACAGCGATCAGCGCGTCGCCGCCTTCGCGATGCCAGCCACCTGCGAACCCGAGGGTTATCTCGCGGAAAAGCGGAAAGGCAACGTGCGCGCGCTCGCTGGAAACGCGAAGGCCTCGTATCAAACCCGAATCGAGTATATCGACAAGGATCATGCGGCCGCCGCGGCTGCCGCCATCGAGGGCGACCGGCCATGACGACGAACAAGACCCCGAGGATCGCGGTCATCGGCAGCAACATGGTCGACCTCGTGACCTACGTGAACCGCATGCCCGTGCGCGGCGAGACCGTCGAGGCGCCCAGTTTCGAGATGGGCCACGGCGGGAAAGGCGCCAATCAGGCGGTCGCCGCCGCCAAGCTCGGCGCCGCGGTCGTGATGGTGACCAAGGTCGGCGACGACATGTTCGCCGACGCCACCATTCGCAATCTGGCGAGCTTCGGCGTCGACACCAAGCATGCGCGGCGCGTAGCGGGTCGATCCAGCGGCGTCGCGCCGATCATGGTCGAACCTTCGGGCGAAAACTCGATCCTCATCGTCAAAGGCGCCAACTCGGACCTTTCGCCCAACGACATCGAGCGAGCCGCGGAGGATCTAAAGATCTGCGACATCATCCTGCTGCAACTCGAGATTCCTCTCGAGACGGTCTATGCGGCGATCGCGTTCGGCAAGCGGCATGGAGTCAAGACGCTGCTGAACCCGGCGCCGGCGACGGCGGAGCTCGACCCCCAGAAGATTCGCGACGCGAGCTTTCTGGTTCCCAACGAGACCGAACTCGCGATCCTGACCGGGATGCCCGTCGGCACGGAAGACGAAATCGCCGCGGCGGCGCGCAGCCTGATCGCCAAGGGCATCGGGACGGTGATCGTGA
>JBAQGU010000264.1:0-7520 GCA_049287975.1 Roseiarcus sp. | reverse complement strand
GACGAGATGCTCAGGAGCCGCCGCAGCGAGGTCGTCGTCGCCTACCTCCTGATGGCGCCGTTCGTGGTCGTGTACGGCGTGCTCTTCGTCTATCCCACCATCAAGATGGCGCAGCTCAGCTTCACCGACGCGCCCCTGATCGGCCCGGGACAGTGGGTCGGCTTCCGCAATTTCGTCAGGCTGTCGACGGATCGGCTGTTCTCGACGGCGATCTGGAACACGGCATATTTCGTTCTGCTGTCGGTCATTCCCGGGACGTTGTTGGGGCTCGTCGTCGCGGTCGGCGTGAACCGGCTGAAAGGCTGGCTGCAAAGCCTCGCTCTCGCGGCGTTCTTTCTCCCCTATATCCTGCCCGTCTCCGTCGTCTTCCGCATCTGGAACTGGATGTTCGACAAGGATTACGGTATCGCCCAGAATGTGGTCGCCCTCTTCAACGGCGGTCAGCACCTCTCGATCTTCCGCACGATCCCCCTCTTCATGCCGGCGGTCGCCTTCGTCACGGTATGGTGGCTGCTCGGCTTCAATGTCCTGTTGTTCATCGCTGGGCTTCGCAACATTTCCAGCGAGATCTACGAGGCGGCGGCGCTGGACGGCGCTGGCCGATGGGCACAGTTTCGTCGCATCACCTGGCCGCTGATCTGGCCGGTCACGGTGCTCGTGCTCACGATCCAGCTGATTCTTCAGTTCAAGATATTCGACCAGGTCTACCTGTTCTCGGCCGGCGGGCGCGCCGACCCGACGATGGTGATGGTGCAATATATCTACAAGCAGGCGTTTCAGATGAACCATGGCGGCCTTGCCGCGGCGGCCTCCGTCGTGCTGTTCCTCATCATCGTGGTGTTCTCGGTGCTGCAGTTCCAGTTGCTGCGGGCGAGGGGCGAGCGATGAGCGCATCCGCGCAAATCGACGCGCACATGGCGCCCTCCGCGGTCCAACGCCGCCTTCGCCGCATCCGCAATCTCGATCTCGTCGGTCTCTTGGTCACGCTGGCGACCCTGATCGCCGCGGCGTTGTCCGCCTTCCCGCTCTATTGGGCGCTGGTGACCACGTTCAAGCCGGAATACGAAGTCGTCCGGCCCGGCGTCGAGCTGTGGCCGGAGCATTTCACGTTCGACAATTACCTCCACGTCCTGTTCGACACCAAGATCGGTTATTGGTACCTGAATTCGCTGATCACGTCGGGCGCCGTCACCATCATAGTTGTGGCGATGGCCGCCGCGGCGGGGTATGCGATCTCGCAACTGGATTTCCCTGGAAGGCGGTTGTTCTGGTGGATGATCCTGGCGAGCTTCATGGTGCCGATCCCGGCGCTGATCGTCTATCATTTCATTCTCATGAGCCAGTTTCACTTGATCAACACGCTGGCCGGCGTCGTCGGCCCGCAGCTGATCGCGCCGGTGACGGTGATCATCTACAAGCAGTTCTTCGATTCGGTGCCCAAGGATTTCCGCGAAGCGGCGGTCATCGACGGCGCCAACGAGTTCCAAGTGCTGTTGCGCGTCTATCTGCCGATGAACTGGGGCGTGACGACGGCGCTGGCGATCATCACCTTCATCGCCGCATGGAACCTGTTCCTATGGCCGTTCCTGGCGGTGACCACAGAGGACAAGATGAACATCACCGTCGGCATCACCCAGGTCAACGACGCCTTCGGGGTCCAATATGCGCGCCTTCTGGCGACCGCCATGCTCGCCGCGCTGCCGGTGGCGATGGTCTATCTCATTTTCCAGCGTCGGGTGACGCAAGCCATCATGCTGTCGGCAGGCATCAAGGGCTGAGGGTTCGTCCACGACGGGAAATGCCATGCATAGCGTCGAACTGAGAAACGTGACGAAGCGCTACGGCGCGGTGCAGGCGATCGGCGACCTCAGCCTGACGGTGGACAAGGGGTCGTTCACGGCGCTGCTGGGGCCATCGGGCTGCGGCAAGTCGACGTTGCTGCGAATGATCGCCGGCCTAGAGGAAATCACGGAAGGGCAATGCTTCATCGACGACGTCGACGTGACCGACGTTCCCCCGGCCAAGCGCCGGATCGCGATGGTGTTCCAGTCCTACGCACTCTATCCTCATATGACCGTCCGCCAGAACATCGCCTTTTCTCTCTCTATCGCCGGCGCGTCGCGAAAGGTGCAGAACGAAAAGACGGCGGTGGTCGCGCGCATGCTGCAGCTGGAGCCGCTGCTCGATCGGCGGCCGGCGCAGCTCTCCGGCGGCCAGCGGCAGCGCGTTGCGATCGGCCGTGCGCTGGTGCGGGAGCCGCGGGTCTTTCTGTTCGACGAGCCGCTCTCCAATCTCGACGCCATGCTGCGGGTGCAGATGCGGCTCGAACTGGCCAAGCTGCACCAGGATCTCGGCACGACGATGATCTATGTCACCCACGACCAGACCGAGGCGATGACTCTCGCGGACAAGATCGTCGTGCTCGACAAGGGGCGCATATCGCAGGTCGGCACGCCGCTCGAGCTCTACAATTCGCCGGCCAACAAGTTCGTCGCTTCGTTCATCGGCTCGCCCGGCATGAACTTCTTCGGAGTTACGGTGAAGGAGGTCGGCGATGGGCGCGCGAACATCGAATTGCCGGGCGGCCGCAGCGCGGACATCCCCGTTCACTCCGCGGGCGTCGCGGCCGGCGTGCTCGAGTTGGGCGTTCGGCCGGAACACCTGACGCTGGCTGCGAGCGAAAATCCGGCAGCCGCATTCGCAGGCGTCGTCGCGATCGTCGAGCGGCTCGGCAATTCGACGATCCTCTACATCGATACGCCGGCGGGCCAGTTGATCGTCGAGGGCGAAGGCAACCTCAGCATAAAATCCGGGGACCGCGTCGCGCTGGCGCTGGCGGCGCGGCAGGCGCATCTGTTCGACGCGGAGGGGGTGGTGGTGTGAGAGGCGCTTACTCGCTTCCGTGGGGAAGTGGCCGAAGCGGTCCGCATCATAGTCTCTAGGCGGGCTCGCGTCGCTCCTGCACCAAAGGGTTTTCGATTGAAACCGCGCTGCTTGTGCCGACGAGATCGAGATCGAGGGTTACGCGTCGGGCGAGAAGGCGCGGTGCGCGCTTGCGGCCGGCGCCTTCCTCGAAACGCACAATGCCGACCTCTTCGAGTTTTTTGAGGGTGCGCGACAGGTTCGACTCCTTGCGGCCCGAGAGCACCGCAAGTTCGTGCAGCGAATTCGGGCGGCGGCTCTCGATCAGGCGAAAGAGCACCATGTTTTCTTCGGACAGCAATTTTACGAGGGCCTCGGCGCGCTTCGCGCCGAGCGCTTTGGCGGCGGTTTCCTTGTTATCGAACCATTGCTTGGGCGCGTCGGCCGCCGAGGGATCGGTTATGACCCGTTTCGTCCATCGCATGAACTCGCTGATCGATCCGGTTTTATAGGTCATTGGGGATTCCCCGTTCATCCATCGCTCGCTTCACTTCGCGCCAGAAATCTTCGAGCAACTGCGTGGCCGTCGTGAAGTTATACGGCCGTCCGGGATCATGCTCCCCGCGATGCCAGTGGTCGTGAGTCTTCGTCAACCTCACGAACCGGCCGCCTGGCCGCTTCGCAGCGTGAGCGTTGTCGAAACGCACAAAAGGTTCGCCACCCGCGAGTCGAAACACGAGCGCGTAGTTGATGCCGTGGGGCCTTTGCTCCGTCTTCTGCGTCCTGTGAACCCTGAATTCGACCATATACCCCTCGGCGGCTTCCCAACTCGCTCCGTCGAGCGAAAGCAGCACCTCGAGTTCCGCGTCCTCGCTCATGAGCGATCATATCATCATTGGATAACTTGGGACAACACCAAATTCGACTTGGCCATGGCCGCTCAGGGCGCACGTGCGATCGCCGAAACCGGCGGGCGCTCACCTAAGGCGCGGTGGTCAGCCGCAGGATGATGTCCTGGTCGTAATTGCCGAAGCCGCGGCCGAAGATGTTGACCCCGCCGGGGTGGCGGGCGTCGGGCTTGACCTCGATCTTGAGCCGGATCGAATGATGGCCGGAAAGATCGAGGTCGCGCAGCGACATCGCCGAGATTTTCATGCCGTCGACGAACGTGCCCTCCCGCGTCACGCGCCAACTCTTGAGCTTGCCGTATTGGCTGCCCTTCAACTTCCACCAGTCCGGCGTGTAGACGCCGCGCTTGTCGCCGAAATCGCCGGGGCTGGTCCAGGTCCCGACTTCCTTGGCGTCGATCGCGACCGTGATGTCGGATGGCCAGTCCGCCGAGGTTCCCGGCACTTCCGAAGACAACTCCAGCGAAAATTCGAGTTCGGTGACGTCCCGGCCGGCGAGGCGCGCGTTGTTCGGGAACTGGTATTCGACAAAGCCGCGGGTGAACCACATCAGCCCCGCGTTCATGCGGTCCGGATTGAGAAATGTGCCGGGCACGTCGAGCAGCCCGATGATGCCGGCCGTCGAACAGAGCCCGCAGGGCGCGCTCACCTCGCAGCTGGTGTAGAGCCCGATCGGCATCGCGACGTCGATGACGTTGGCGGACGCGTCCGCGATATCCTCGCGGAACATCACCAGCACCTCGTCGAACGTCGAAAAGCAGAGCTTCTGGTTGCCCTTTCGTCCCTTTTGCGTTTCGGCGCGAATGAGGCCGGCTTCTTCGAGCACCTGCAGGTTCGACGAAACGGTCGACTGCGGAAGTTTGAGGCTGTCGGCGATGTCGTTGACGCTGACGCCGATGCCGCGGTGCAGCAGCTTCAGGATCTGCACGCGAAGCGGCGAGGCGAGCCCGCGCAAGACCTCCGGCCGCTCCTCGGGGTCGATGACCAGAAAATTGCGCGCCATACGCCTTTCCATCCCCAGTGGCCGCTAGACCCAATTGTGGTTTGTATCAGATTCTCGGATATGTTTGTGCAGCGAAGTTGTTCAGGCTTTTCGACGCAGGAACGCGAAGCGGCCGTCAGCCTCCCAGAAGAACTTGGGATGCCAATAGTCGCCGTCGAGCCACAGCCCGTCGTTGACGCGGACCGGAAGATGAAGCGGTCGCCGTCCGAGCCGGTGATGGCCTCCATTGCGAGGCGGAGCGAAGCACATCAAGGGAGCTCTTCGTGGATCGTCCGATACTCTGCGATCGACTCCGGCCTAAATCGTAGCGTAAATTAGATATTGTTAGCCTATGTTTGCTTGATTTTACCATACCAGCGTGTTTGTGCTTTAAATTGTCTCCCGAAATAAGCTCGACAGGCGCTGAGAAATTGAACGCGGAAAATCATGGGGACGCATCTTCGACAAGTTGCTCTGGAGGCGGCTGGGATTGGCTTTTCGTTCGCTGACGACAGCGATGGCGGGAAAAAGGCATTTGGGACTACCTATTCCGCGCCTGAAACGGCAGCGGAAAGCTAAACTTGAATCGCTAGATTCCTGTAGACAGAGAGGTGGAGGCGGTGGGACTTGAACCCACGGGCGTCCCGACCATCCGCCCCCAACTTCTACTAAAGCCCGATTAGAGGCCGCTACCTGGACCTTCGTTGGGCATAAGTGGCGGCTCCGCCTATTTGTCCTCGCCCCGCGCGCCGCTCGGAATTGCGTCGGGACTCTCGACTCTTCTCAGCATGACCGCGCGTCCTGATTTGCATAATACGAATTCGCGCGACGCCATCAACAGCCGTAACACAAATAACTTTGACATTAATTGTCTGTTTGTGTTATGGCAGTTGTCAGTCGCCCAAAAACGGGCAGGAGGCTCCCAATGGAAGTAACCGACAACACCAGGGCCGCCGAGACCGCATCGCCGGACGAGCGGAAGCGCGTACGATCGGTAATCGAATTCCCCTATGCAGACTTAGATAATGCAGTTGAGATAGCGTCAACTCTCCATTCCCGCGCAGGCTCATCGTGTGAGGCGAAAGAGTTGGCCGCTTGGATGAATCAGAGCGCGAGCGGTGGCACGTTCCGAACGCGACTTTCTGCCGCGCGAATGTTCGGATTGACGGAGAATGCACAAAGCCGAGTCACGCTTACCCAACTCGGTCGCGACATTATCCCCGCTTCCGGCAATGACCGCGCGGCAGCTGTTACGGCGTTTCTGAATGTAGAACTATTCCGCGTAATGTACGAACAACACAAAGGGAACATACTGCCGCCTCCATCCGCCATCGAACGGCAGATGATAGGGCTAGGCGTCTCACCCAAGCAAAAGGAGCGAGCGCGTCAGACATTCATAAAGTCGGCCCACTTCGCGGGTTTTTTGGACCCCGCAAGCGGACGCTTTATAAAGCCCGGCAATGGCGCGCCAAAGGCCGAATCGGCAACTCCATCACAATCCGAGGCGACTAGGGGCGGAGGCGGAGGCGACGGAGGCGGTCGAGACTCTGATCTCGATCTCGATCCGCTACTCATCGCACTTTTGAAAAAAATCCCTACAGTCGGGAATCAATGGCCGGCGCCACAGCGAATCCGCTGGTTTCGCACATTCGCAATGAACGTGTCGCAGATTTACGATGGTGACAATGATCCAGTCGAGCTAGAAGTAAAGGCCCAAAAAAGCGACGGCGGTTCTCAATGACCATCGAGGAATACATTGCCGCTATCAAAGCGCTCGGGCTGCGGCCCAGCAATATCCCGGGCGTCTGGCTTGATCGCGATCAAGTCCCGCATAGCGTTCACATTGATCCCAAATACACTCCGGAGGAACGGAGAAAACTATATGAGTATCTTAAAGATTCGCTCTTCTTAAATTAGGCTACTCGTTCCAGCCCTTTCCGGGCTATTTCCGCCGGAAAAGCGACCCACGGGGCAGACATCTCGTCCCCATCGTCGACTTGCGAGACGACAACGGGAACATCGCAAGCGGCAAATAAATCCTGAACCGCCGACGGAATCGCCGCGATCAGTTCATCGAACGAGTGTTCCGCGACCAGCATCCCCTTTAAGTCGGGGCTGGTGGCGATAAAGAGCGTACCATCGCGTTGGATGTCGACTCGAAAAGTTTTTGCTTTCGTGGCCGTGGTCATTGCGAAAACGCCCTTGACAAATCGGACCAAAAGAGTCCGATGAATTTCTGTAGCACATTTTGGCGCATTTATATAGCCCCTACTAAATTTCAATGGCGTCACGAGAGTCTCTCTGATTTGGCGCTGCGAGTTCCGCGTTCATTTCTGAGCGCGATAAGTCGCCATCAAAATCCGGTTCCAATCGCGCGAACTCATTAGCGAGGGGTTTTTACCAAAAGGCGATGGACAGCGCAGGGCCTAAGGCCAGATATGCAGCATGCATACGTGGTTTTGGTTTGCGTCGCATCGCGTATTGGCGCCAATTCGATAATTGAGTTTGCTACACAATACTTGCCACCAGGGAATCTATCACGCCATGAGATTGTAGAATTTGTCCGAAGCGAGCCGCTGAAAACCCGACTGTTCGGGACGCGGCATGCTCGAAAAAACACGCATCGTGCTCGAAGAGCCTTTGGGCCGCGCCGCACCTTTGAACGGGGTGAGGACCAGGCACCGAGCCTTGGGCCCCCCTGCCGCTCGCCCAATGACGCCCGCGCGACCGGACTCTCCTCTTGACTTCGGCATCGTGTATGAATCGAC
>JBAQGU010000263.1:0-4101 GCA_049287975.1 Roseiarcus sp. | reverse complement strand
TGTCGTCTTCGTGCCGATCGCGTTGGAGATACTCGAGCACGTGTTCAAGGTGCCGCTGCGAATGAGCTCGGGCTCGATTGCCGCACTTGTCTTCATGACAATTCTGCTTCCAATTGGATCCGGTGTCGCGGTGCGTGAGCTTCTGCCCAATCTGGCTGAGCGCCTGGCAAGACCGGTTTCCCAAATCGCGGGTATCGGTCTTTTGGCATGTCTCGTCGTCATCTTGATTTCGGCAGCGCCCGCGATTTGGACCCTCATCGGGAACGGTACACTCGTCGCGCTCGCCGCTTTTGTTCTCATCGGCGCTGCGATCGGGCAATTCCTTGGCGGGCCAGAACCCGAGAATCGCGCTGCTCTAGCCATTTCAACTGCCTCGCGTCATCCAGGAATCGCCGCCGCAGTGGCTGCCGCAAACTTTCCCGACCAGAAACTCGTGACCGCGGCAGTCCTTTTATATCTGCTCGTCAATGCTCTAGTCTTGGCGCCTTACCAGTCGTGGATAAAGCGCCGGCTGGCGAACGCCGAGAACAAAGCAAGCCTACGCGCGGGAGGGGCGAAGGTCGCCATAACCAAGGAGTAGAGTCGTCAAACTCGCGACACCTGTTCCCAACGTCGTATCTTGCACGGAGAGGCCGACCATGAGGCCCAGCGTGAATATGGAATTGATCAGCGGACGGCCGAACTCGGTGGTCTTGGCCGTATTCATGATCGATGTGGATCGCCGCCGGATTGTAGGTCAAGGCGGAGAACAGGATGTTGTCCATGTCCGTCACCGTACGGCGGATTTCGTGAACGAAGGTCTGCCCGACCTCGAACTGCTCAAAATATTTGCCGGCCATACGCCGCTCCCTCAAGTTGCGCCGCCGGGCTCCTCGCGCAAACCGTACACGGTCTGCGGTTCGCGGAAACCCGCGAGTTCGAAGTCTCCCAGCGCGACGAAATCCTCCGGCAGATCCCCAGCGAAGGCGGCGGAGCCGACGACAGTCCGGGCGAGCCGCGCGGCGATCTTTTCGAGTCGCGCCGCCATGTTGACCGCGGGGCCGATGCAGGTGAAATCGAGCCGCGAGCCGGCGCCGATATTGCCGTAGAGCGCCTCGCCGACGTGAAGCGCAAGCCCGAAACGCAAGTCCTGCCCGCCCGCCGCCGCCCGCAGCGCCGCGATATTGGCCTCAGCCTGTCGCGCCGCCCGGAGCGCGCGGGCGCGGACCGCATCGATTTCGCCGTCGTCGGCGATGCGGAAGATCGCGAGCAGGCCGTCGCCCATGAATTTCAGCACCTCGCCGGCCTCGGCTTCGATCGCCGGTACGAGGTTGTCGAAGAAGAGATTGAGCAGTTCGATCAGCGCTGCCGGCGCCATCGTGTCCGCGCGTTTCGTGAAGCCGCGCATGTCGGAGAGCCAGATCACCGCGCGGATCGTCTCGCTGTCGCCGCGGCGGATGCGCCCCGCCAGAATGCGCTCGCCCGCGTCGCGTCCGACATAGGCGTTCAACAGGTTGATCGCGGTCCTGCGCAGCCCGCGGACCTCGGCGACCCGCGCCAGCGGCGGCCCGATCGCCTCGATCGCGGCGATCTGCCCGGCCGTGAAGCCGCCCGGCTCGCGCGTCGTGAAGCTCGCGCTGTGGATTTCGCCGTTGGTGAAGCGCAGCGGCATCGCGAGATAATCGGTGACCGCCTCTTCGCGCATCTCGGCGAGGAAAGGAAAATCCAACAGGCATTCCGGGTCGGCGAGCCGGCGGCGAATGGTTTCGCCGGTGGCTTGGACACGCACGACCGGACTAGTCAGATAGCTCGCCGTATTGAGAAATTCGAATGGCGCCTCGCCGACGTCGACCTCGGCGCCCGGCCGCCAGAGGAAGCGGCGCCCCATTATCTCCGGATGGAGCGTGTGCACGAACACGGCGACCCGCCATAGCGGAAGGCCGTCACAGACCAGGCGCGCGCAGAGTTCGGCGAGCACGTCCTGCGAGTTCGAAGCCGAGCGCGCGCCATCGACCAGCCAGGCGGCTGTCGCGCTGACGTCGACGGAGTGCGCGGAGGCGAGATTCATGACAAGCTCTGTCCGATGGCGGCGGGGCGCTCGGCCGCGGCCGGAACGCAGATATCGCTTCGACGCATATCAGGAAGTCAGCGCCCGCTCCACCGCCTCGGGATCGCGCGCGATCAGGGTCCGCAAGCCCAGTCTTTGAAATCATTGGCGCGCCCAAGGGGAATCGAACCCCTGTTTTCGCCGTGAAAGGGCGACGTCCTGGACCGCTAGACGATGGGCGCTGGCGGACTTGCCGGCGGAGCGGAGCGGCAGAGCTATAGAGTCGTCGTCCCGGGCTGGCAAGAGCGCGCGGTCGAGAAACATCTTCGCGAAGCGATAATTCACCATACCGTAAATGTACACGGAGCCGGCTCACGCCGCGACCCGACCTGCCCTTGCCCGGCCATGCTCGTCATCGAAGGTTCCACGCGGCGTTACGGCGCCAATGCCAGCCGTCGACGATGCGTCCCGCGAGATCGGCGCCGGCGGCTTCATCGGCGTGATCGGTCGATCAACCGGCTCGAGACGCCGACCGCGGGGCGCATCCGACTCGGCGGAATCGATGTCGCCAGCCTCTCCGGCGGCGAGCCGGCGCGCGCTACGCGATGATATTCCAGCAGTTCAATCTCGTTGGCAGGCTCGCTACTCCAGCCCTGGTCGGAGGAGGACAAGGCGTTCACGTTTTCCGCGCTCGAGCAGTTCGACGTCGAAGATCAGTTCGACATCGCCAGCCTCGCCGCGCAAGTCGACTTACTCGTGACCTACCGCGGATCGGTTCGATTATTTGGCCGGCCTGCCTGAAACGTCTATTGTTCGGACTGGAGAACAGGCGTGAGCGGCGCCGTAAAGGGAATCGGCAACTTGGAATCATTCCAGCCGCCGCCGAGAGCGACGACCAGGGAAAAGGCGGCGGTCAGGCGTTCCGTGCGCGTCGCCAGCAGCAATTCCTCATCGGAGAGCAGGGTCGCCTCATTGGTCACGACGGTCGTGAAATTTTGCGTCCCCGCGCGATATTCATTGATGGCGATCTCCACCGCTTGTTGGGCGGCGTTGACCGCTTCGACCTGAACCTTGATTTCCTGACCGAACACGCGGATCGCCACTAGATTGTCCTCGACCTGCTGGAATGCCGTCAACACCGTCTGCCGATAGCTCGCCACGCTCGAGTCATAGGCCGCGCGCGCCGCCGCCACCTGCGCGTCGGTCAAGCCGCCGTTGAACAGTGTCTGCGCGAGCGAGAAGGTGTAGGACCAGGCGGGATTGGCGCCGGCGATCTGCTTTATGAAGGGGTCCCCGATATAGCCGAAGGCGCCGGAAAGGGTGAAGTCGGGATAGTAGCCCCCGAAGGCGACGCCGATGGCGGCGTTTTCCGCCTGCATCGCCCGCTCGACCGCGGCGATGTCCGGCCGGCGCTCCAGCAACGTCGACGGCAGGCTCACCGGAATCGCGGGAATGCCCTGCGCCAGCGGAGCGTGCGGAATCGACAGTTCCGATGGCGGCCGGCCGATCAGCACTGCAATCGCATGCTCGTTCTGTTGCCGGGCGACGCCGGTGTTGATTTCCGACGCCTGCGCGGCGAGCACCAGCGCCTGTGCGGTGATGACGTCGGATTTGGCCGCGGTGCCCGCGTTGTACTGGTTTTGAGTGATGTCGAGAGAACGCTGGTATTGTCTGACCGTGTCCGCGAACAAATCGTACAAGGAATCGTTCTCGCGCAACAGCACATAAGCCAGCGCCAGGGCCGACTGCGCAGAAAGCGTTGCGTTCGCGAGATCGGCGGCGCTGACCTGCGCGGCCGCACCTTGTTCTTCGATCGCCCGCCGCACCTTACCCCATATGTCCGGCGTCCAACTCCCGGTGATTTGTGCCTCGAGATTCCAGGCGGCGTTGGCGGGGTGGATGCGGGTCAGCGAAGGGTCGAAATTGACGGTCGGAAACAGCCCCGCCCGCGCCTCCGCGATCAGCGCCAGCGCCTCGCGATAGTTGGCCTCGTCCTGCTTCAGGGTCTGGTTGGAGATGGAGACCTGGGGCTCGAGAAGGCTGAGTTCGCGATCGCCGAACAGCTTCCACCATTC
>JBAQGU010000262.1:0-3615 GCA_049287975.1 Roseiarcus sp. | reverse complement strand
AACAGCGTCGTGCTACACTCTGTCTGCATCGGGGAATTCCTGCCGTCCGCGTAAGCGTTTCTCGTAAAAACACTTTTCGCTGATTCGCAGCCCCGATGCACTTGGTTTGATGAGAAATCCGGGCTAGTGAGGCGCGTCATTCAAAATGAGGCTCCTTGACGTTGTGTCATTCCCGCGTAAACGGGAATCCAGGGCCCCGGCACGTGCGGCCAAGTCTGGATGCCCGCTTTCACGGGCATGACACCGACGTTTCTGCGTTACGTTGACAGTGCACTATTTTTCATTTGCATAAGCAGTCGTGGCGCTGCGTCCGCCTACGCCAATTCCAGCGTTTCCCGCTCAGAAATGAATGAACCGACCCTCGGGCGCGATCTGCTGGATTATATCGAATTCGTCGCGGTTGGCCGTCAGCACCGGCAGCCCCGCCTTGGCGGCGGAGAGATAGATCAGCGCATCGTTAAGGCATTCTTTTCGCTGATGTTTTTGAAAGCCCTGCATTCTCGCCAACGCGCCGGCGATCACGCCGGCTTCCAACCACGTCTGCCCGTCCGGCACGATGAGCCGGGATTCCGGCACGGCGTCGATCAGAGCCGCGTAGTGGTCACGAATGGCCGGCCAAGTCGGCCGCGACGGGTCCGCGTTGGCTACGCCTGTCGCCAATTCGCCCAGACACACCGAACAGTGAAACAGCAACGCCCGCTCCGCGAGAGACGCTGCGGCGACCGGAAGCGTACCCTCCGCCGCCATGATGTAAACGTTGGTGTCCGGAACGATCGTCGGTCTGCCGGTCAGCGTCAGATGGTCCGCCGCCACCAGAGCCGCCCGCCCGCGCGGCTCGAGGGGGCCGCGATGTTTTTCGGGCTTACGGCGACGAAGAGAATCGCGCAGGCTAATAGTCAAGCTTGTGGCCCAAACCGAGCGCGCCCTTGGTGCGCTTTAGAAATTCCGCGACCGGGTCCGGTTGCGCCAAAGTCGCCAATGCCAGGATGCCGAGTTCGGTCGGCGAATCGATCCCGGTCTCCCGCCGCGCGGCCTCTACGAGCGCACGCGGCGCGCGAAAACTGATGTGCTCGGTCTTGTCGCCGTCGAGCAACCCCGCGCGGCGCGCGTCTTCGAGCACAGAACCGCGCTTGATCGCCGATCTCGTCGCCTCAGCTCGATTCACCTTTGTCGCCATGACCCGTTCGCCCCTGCTCGTGTGTGCAAGATAGTTCGATTTGTGTCACGACGCAATCCGGCTTTTTGTTTCTCCCGATAGAAATACGGAATTGAGGCAACTTGCCCGTTGGCGGCGACGGCAGCCAACGAAACGCGATCGCACCTGTCGCCGACACCAAGCCGACCACGCTCATCTAATGTTGCCGCGCCTCGAGCCGAAGCCGGTGAGCGGCCTGCTTCGCCCGGTTCCCACATAACGCCATGCTGCACCAGCGTCGCGCACGCCCTCGCGTATGGTCGGCAAACATGAGCGTGCAAATCGGGCCCTCGCAGGCCTTCACGTACGAAAAGTCTTCGGTGCAGACGAGCTGCGCCAGCGCCTCCCCGATCGGGAGCAAGAGCGACTCGGGAGTTCGCCACCTGCGGATCGTCTCGAGCTCGAGAAGCCGGTACCCGCCCGCAGGCCCAGGAACGATCCGGCTGAAAGATTCATCACGCTCCAGCAGACGATTCAGCGGCTCCAATTCGGCGAGATCCTCCGCAGTCAGAGGCCGACCCTTGTGCGATCGCACGAAGCCTCTGAACCACTCGCGCAGAACCCTAGCCTGACCCGCCACCTTGTCGAGTTCGCCGGGAAGCGCGCAGGCCCGAATGCTGGCGAACGCATCGGCGGGCACGAGCTTCGCCTGATCCAACCAGCTTGCCAGCCCCTCTCCATCTTCGATCCAGTCGATGGCGACATCGACCGGCGTCGCGATCGAATTCAGGAAATCCAACCCGAGCGCGTCGCCGACAAAGATCGCAGGAGGCCGCCGACCCATCAAAACTCCTATCCCACCTCGAGCCGCCGCCGCGAAAACGACCAAATGTAACCACTCAAAGGCCTCTTGACAAGTTAGGGCTTGCCGTAGTAACCGCTCCGAAATTGCTAGAGAGGTTAGCCAGACCAATGGGCCTCTTGCGAGCGATGACCTCGAACGATGTGAGCGTGGCGATGGGCCGGCGAATCAAGCTGGGCGAAGATCATCCAGCCGTTGGCGGCGGATGGCTCGAGGTGATGGCGGCGCCGTTGCCGCGGACGCCGTTCAACGACGACGTGGCGGTGCTCGATCGAACGTGCGTGACCAGGCTGGTCGTCGTGGCAGCTGGACAAGAAAGCACGATCGTTCAAGAAAACCAGCGCTTCATGGCCTATCATCTGACGGTTCGGACGCGCTCGCATCTCCGGATCACGCGCCGGCGTGGTTGCGCCGTCTCCCGTCCTGGAAATCGTCCGCGAGGCGGTCGAGCGGGCCGTCGTCGGCTGACCGCGTCCGATCCTTCCAGAGGCGGACGGCAAAGCCTCTCTCGCAATCGCGCCAATCGGCGTCGCCGGGTCAACCAACCAACGTCTTACAAGGAGAGCTGCGATGTCCTCGAATAGTGTGAGTGTGGTGCTCGTCCACGGCGCCTGGGCCGACGGATCGAGCTGGGCGAAGGTCATCCAGCCGTTGGTGGCCGACGGCGTCCAGGTTACGGCGGCTCCGCTGCCGCTGACATCGTTCCGCGACGACGTGGCGGCGCTCGATCGAACGCTCGAACGCGTGACCGGGCGGGTCGTCCTGGCCGGCCACGCCTATGCCGGGGCGGTCATCGCGGCGACGCGCAACGAGAAGGTGAAGGCGCTCGTCTACGTGGCCGCGCTGGCTCCAGACGAGGGCGAGACGGTCGCGAACGTCTTCTACCGCGGGGAGCCGCATCCAAAGGCGCCCAAGCTCGCGCCCGACCAGCACGGACTGATCTATCTGCCGGAGGCGGCCTTCGCCGAGGCGTTCGCGCAAAACGCCTCCGCGGCGGAGCTCGCCGTGCTGGCGGCGGTCCAGCGTCCGATCTCGCCGGCCTGCATCACCGTCCCGGTGGAGCGGCCGCTCTGGAAGGACCGACCGGCCTGGTTTCTCGTGGCCGAGCAGGACCGCATGATCGTACAAGAAAATCAGC
Organism: Roseiarcus sp.; assembly: GCA_049287975.1. GTDB lineage: Bacteria > Pseudomonadota > Alphaproteobacteria > Rhizobiales > Beijerinckiaceae > Roseiarcus. The sequence goes on along the minus strand of JBAQGU010000262.1, from coordinate 480 downwards.
GCTTCATGGCCGATCGCATGAAGGCTCGGATCCGTTCGCATCCCGTGGATCACGCGCCGCTGGTGACCGCGCCGTCACTCGTCCTCGACATCGTCCGCGAGGCGATCGAGCAGGCCGTCGCGGGCTGACCACGACCATTTCCTCTTAAGAGGCTGACCGACCCGGGGAAGCCTCTCTCCAAGCCGCGCCGATCGGTGTTGCCGGGTAACGGACTAACCTCTTAGACAGCGATCAAGAGGTTACTATCAGGAAGGGAAAAGCGCAATGACCGCCATCAGGTACCGCACAGCCGACGTGGACGGCTTCAAAATCTTTTATCGCGAAGCCGGCGAGGCCGGCGCGCCGAAGCTGCTGCTGCTCCATGGCTTCCCGACCGCCGGCCACATGTTCCGCGATCTGATCCCGCATCTCGCCGATCGCTTCCACATCATCGCTCCCGACCTGCCGGGCTTTGGGAACTCCGACATGCCGGGCCGCGGC
>JBAQGU010000261.1:0-7831 GCA_049287975.1 Roseiarcus sp. | reverse complement strand
CGGCCCCCATGCGTAAGGGCCAGGAGCGACGGGGCCGTATGCCGGCGCAGGGGGCGCAGCATTCGGCGCGCCGTTCCAGTAGGTTTGAGCGTACGCGGAAGGGGTAAGGGCTATCAAGCCTAACGCGAGTCCAGCTGAAAGGACGACTCCACGAAGCACATTCATTGCATAACTCCGTTTCTAGAAGTGAATGCGACAGTCTCGACGTCTGAAAATCTCGCCCCAACTTGTCATTGGAAAGACCGGCCGCAGTCATCTTACTGTGTATCGATGGCGCCGACGCCATCTTGCCTGCCCAACTCGCGGCCCCGCAAGATCGTTCCCTGCGCGCAACAGTCGGTACGCCGCTCTCGAAAAGTTGACAATCTGACGCTAAACAGCTCGTTACGCTCTACCTGGGGGAGCGGTTTGATTTGATGGCTTGCGATTATTCGAAAACGACCAAAACGTCCTTGCCTCACCGGGATGCGATAGCGCGAGACCTTGCTGCTAGGCGTGGCCGTCCAAGACGGGAACGCCCGCGGCGCTGACGCGCCGAATGAAACTTTCTCCCCGCCTCCTGCGCCAGGACAAAGTCAGCACTTCGGCGAGTCGGGCGGGAACACTCCCGCCCGACCCGCGCCGCGCTAGTTACCAGCCGGGTCCGACCGCCTGAGGGGCGCCGAGCCAATAAGGCCCCGGCGCCGACTGGCCATATCCCTGGTTCCAACCGCCATAAAACGGACCGTTATAATAGTAACCGTATCCGGGGCCCCCAGTTGGACCCGTCGCACTGGGCGCGCCGTTCCAGTAGGGAGATTCATTGTATTGGGCGAAAGCAGAAGGCGCAAACGCCACCAAACCGAACAATCCTGCCGCAATGCCAGCAGATAGCGCGGTTCCTCGAAGCATTCGTACGTTAGTCATCTCGACTCTCCTTTAACTTGCGGCACAATACCGCCGTCCACAGCCCAGGCGCTGCCGCCAAGGCATGATTTTCTATTCCTCACACTGAAGAGGCGCAGCCATTCTGCTGTGACATCGATGGATGCGAACCATCTTTACAGTCGGCGCCCTGACTACAGAGATTCGTTCTCTATCTCGAATTATCAATGGCTCGCTCGCGAAAAATCTGAATGTTTGGGGCAAACTGGGGTTACACTAAGGTGTAGGCGCCCTTGGCCTTCGGGCGTACGTTTATTACAGGGCGACCGACGCGAACATGCCTGTCTGCGATCCGATTGCGAGGTTTTTCAGTACGATATCGCCCCGGTCCGACGCGAAATGAAGATCGGCGCGCGAACCTCGTTGAAGCCCGATTCTCCGCCATGACGGAAGGCTTTGTGGCGCGTGGTTCTTGCGTTTTTACGGGGCGGGGAGATGCTGCCTTCACCGTCTGCCGCCGACTTCATCGATATGCGACAACAGGTCCGCGGGATCGTCGTAGACCCGAAAAGCTCCGGCTTGATGAAGTTCATCGGGACCATAGCCGCCACTGAGAACGCCGACCCCCAGAGCGCGGCATCGTGTCGCCGCCAACATGTCCCAGATGCTGTCGCCGACGACCACGGCGGTCTCGATCGGCGCTTTGAGCCGCGCGGCCGCGGCGAGAAAAAGGTCCGGGTCCGGTTTGGCGTACTTGACTTGATCTCTCGTCACGACCGGCGTCCGGTCGGGATCGACGCCGAGTTTGGCTAGGTTCAACGCCGCCGTCTCCATGCGACCGCTCGTCGCGATTGCCCAGGGAATGCCGGCATCGGTGAGCCAGAGCAACAACTCGCGAGCCCCCGGAAGCGGCCGGATGTCGTTCGCCAGTCGACGATAGGAGGCCGCATGGAGAGCGCTCAGTCGCTGGACCCGTTCGGAACTGATCTCAAATCCGGTTTCCCGTAAGAGCTGGTTGGTGAACAGGCCGCCGCTCATGCCGATCTTGCGATGGATGCGCCAGACCGACAATTCGATCCCCTCCGCGTCCAGCGCTTCCTTCCACGCGAGTACGTGTTGATAGACGCTGTCGACCAGCGTGCCGTCGAGATCGAACAAGAACACCGGCTCTATGCGCATCGTGGAATCTCCCGCTGCGTCCCCGCGCCGAAGCGGCGTCCGACACGCACGACTGAATAGCACCGAAATCTCGGTCCGCCGAGTTCACGCTGCGTTCGCGAAGGCCGGAGTTACGGCGCGTCAGGGATCGGGTGCTCCTCGGACTTCGGGACAGTGCCCCGAAAGCGAAGGCGAGATAGACTGGCCAATGCCCCCGCCATTGCGAAGGCCGCGGCGACGACGAGCGCGAAAGTCTCGGCGTGTCCCGCGAAGCGAAACGCGATCGCCGCGATGGTCGCGCCGATCGTCTGACCGGTGAGCCGCGCCGTCGCGAGCATCCCCGCTGCCGCTCCACTTCTTTGCATGGGCGCCGACGAAAGCATGGTCCGATTGTTCGGCGCTTGGAAGAAGCCAAAGCCCAGCCCGCAAATCGCCATCAACCCCGCAATTTCGAACGAAGTCGTCTGTGTGGGCATGAGGCCCAGCGAAACGAGACCGAGAGCGAGAATGCCGAGCCCGGCCCCGCTCAGAATTGCGGGCGAATACTTGTCCGCCAAATGCCCGGCGAAGGACGCCGCAACCCCGGCCGCCAACGGCCAAGGCGTCATCAGAAGTCCGGTGTCGACCTGGCTTCGATGCAGCACGCCCTGGAAGTAGAACGGCAAGGAAACAAAAGCCAGCATTTGCGCGGCGAAGGAGGCGATTGAAGTCAGCACCGACATCGCGAGGAGCGTGTTCCTCAAAAGGTCGACCGGCACGAGCGGACGAGGTTGCGCCTTGGACCGCATGATCAACGCGCCGCCGGCGAGCGCGGCCAAGGCGATTTCCGTGCAGCCGAACCCGACCTCGCCGCCGCGCGTGAGCGCGTCGATGCCTGTGAACGCCAAGCCGAACGTCAAAATGTTCAGACAGGTGCTGACGATATCGAACTTTCCGTCCTGCGGATTCGCAGGCAGCCAGCGGTTACCTATGAGGATCGCGACGACTCCGATGGGCACGTTGATCGCAAACAGCCATTCCCACGGGCCCAACGCCAATACGCCGGAGGCGACGGTCGGTCCGAGCGCCGCCGCGGCAGAGACCACGAGCGCGTTGAGCCCGACGCCGCGGCCGAGCAGGCTCGGAGGATAGGTGTACCGCAGCAGCGCGCCGTTGACGCTCATGACTCCCGCGGCGCCCAACCCTTGAATCACCCGGGTGAAAATCAGCATCGACAGGCTCTGTGACAGCGCGCAAGCTGCCGAACCGACAGTAAATGCGACGATGCCAGAGAGAAAAACGCGGCGATAGCCGATTTCTTCGCCGAGCGCCGCCAGCGGCAACAGCGAAACTACAATGGCCAGTTGATAGCCGTTGACGACCCACACGGAATAGGCGGGAGCGGAGTGAAGCTCTCGGGCAATCGTCGGCAGCGCCACATTGGCGATCGCCCCGTCGAGCACCGCCATGGTCAGGGCCAGCCATATCGCGAGAGCGGACCAATACCGGCCTGGAATCGGCATGCCTTGAAAATCGGGCATCAGTAGTCCTCTTTCGGGGTACTGAACGATAACCGATGGAACGATCGCCCGTTCCCTGGGAGCCGTCCCGGCGGGGCGGGCGAGAGCCGAAACGGCAACCTTATTCACATAAAATTATCGGCCTGTAAACGTCCAGCAACGGGATGGCGAAGTGCTTGCGCCCCGATTGCAAATATAGGTACGGCGAATCCTTGCGTCGTTTCCTTCCAGAAGAGGCGACCCAGCCACCGAACGTCCCCGCACGAATATGGAAATCAAAAACGTTTGAAGGGAACCGCACTGCCTCCTGCTGCGTTAGTGTCAGATTTGCCGACGGGGGCGGTACGCGGGCGCCAATGGACGAGGGACGGTCGAGACCAGGCGCAGACCGCTGGGCGTTGTCCGGCATCGGTTGCAATTCGCTTTTGCGTTCCCCGATTAATTCTCCAGGCCGAACGAGGAACTCAATGCTCGCGGCGCTAGCGCGTCCAGGACGCGAAAGTACGGCCCGGTTTCGGTCCCTCTTGCCATCCTGGGGCCAAGGGATTGCTGCTCTTCAGAAGTTCCTCTATCGCGCGCGGACCCAGGCGGCCGCGCGAGCCTCCACGCTTCATCGATTCGCGCCGGCCCCTGATTGTCAGCCAATTCCTAACGGTGAAATATGAGCGAAGTCGTCTCCCGCCCGGTGAATATTCGTCCCCTTGGCGCATCTGGAAACGGCAAGCCTCGCAAGAGAGACCTGCGTTCGTCGACGAACAATTCAGAGGCTCGCTCTCAGATGTTGCTCGCGGCGATGCTGGCGTTCCGGGACGGCGATTTCTCCTGGCGCCTCCCATCGGATTGGGCGGATGCGGAAGGACGGATAGCGGAGGCGTTCAATCAGACGATCGCCCAGGAAGACCGGATTTCCCGGGAAGTCGAGCGTTTGAGCATGACGGTCGGCCGGGATGGGCGGCTGAAGCAGCGTATGTCGCTGCCCGGAGCGATCGGACAATGGGCGACGAAAGTCGACTCCATCAATACGCTCATCGACGATCTCGTGCGGCCCACCGCCGAAATCGCGCGCACGATCGGCGCGGTGGCCAAGGGCGACCTCGGGCAGTCCATGGAACTGGAGGCGGATGGGCGCGCCCTCAAGGGGGAATTTCTTCGCTCGGCGAAACTCGTCAATACGATGATCGAGCAGCTTTCGGTGTTCACGTCGGAAGTGACCCGCGTGGCGCGGGAAGTCGGCACCGAGGGTAAGCTCGGCGGCCAGGCTCAGGTCAAGGGCGTCTCCGGAGTGTGGAAGGACCTGACCGATTCGGTCAACCAGATGGCCGGCAATCTCACCGCTCAGGTGCGCAACATCGCTGAAGTGACCATCGCGGTCGCCAATGGCGACCTGTCGAAGAAAATCACCGTCGACGTGCGCGGCGAAATTCTGCAGTTGAAGGAGGCCACCAACACGATGGTCGATCAGCTGCGGTCCTTCGCCTCGGAGGTCACGCGCGTGGCGCGCGAGGTCGGCACCGACGGCCGATTGGGCGGACAGGCGGTCGTTCCTGGGGTGGCCGGCACCTGGAAGGACCTCACCGACTCGGTCAACGCGATGGCGACCAACCTCACCGCCCAGGTCCGCAATATCGCGACAGTGACCACCGCCGTGGCGCGCGGCGATCTGTCGCGCAAGATCACGGTCGACGTGAAGGGCGAAATTCTGGAACTGAAGGAAACCATCAACACGATGGTCGATCAGCTCAACGGGTTCTCCTCGGAAGTCACCCGCGTGGCGCGCGAAGTCGGCACCGAAGGCAAGCTCGGCGGCCAGGCGGCGGTGCCCGGCGTCGCCGGCACCTGGAAGGATCTCACCGACAACGTCAACTTCATGGCCTCGAACCTGACCGGTCAGGTCCGCAACATCGCGGACGTGGCGACGGCGATCGCAAGAGGCGATCTCTCCTCCAAGATCACCGTCGAAGTGAAGGGCGAAATCCTCGCGTTGAAGAACACCATCAACACCATGGTCGATCAGCTCAACGGTTTCGCCGGCGAAGTCAGCCGCGTAGCCCGCGAGGTCGGCACCGAGGGCAAGCTGGGCGGCCAGGCCGAGGTGCGCGGCGTCGCCGGGACGTGGAAGGATCTGACCGACAACGTCAACTTCATGGCCTCCAATCTCACCGGCCAGGTCCGCAACATCGCGGACGTGACTACTGCCGTGGCGAACGGCGACCTTTCCAAGAAAATCACGGTGGACGTGAAGGGGGAGATTCTCGAGCTGAAGGAAACCATCAACACGATGGTCGACCAGCTCAATGGCTTCGCCTCCGAGGTGACGCGCGTCGCCCGCGAGGTCGGCACCGAGGGAAAACTCGGCGGCCAAGCCGAGGTGCGCGGCGTCGCCGGCACCTGGAAGGATCTCACCGACTCCGTCAATGCGATGGCGACCAACCTCACCGGTCAGGTCCGCAACATCGCCGACGTCACGACCGCCGTCGCCAACGGCGATCTGTCCAAGAAGATCACCGTCGACGTGCGCGGCGAGATTCTGGAACTGAAGAACACGATCAACACGATGGTCGATCAGCTGAACGCGTTCGCCGGGGAGGTCAGTCGCGTGGCGCGCGAGGTCGGCACAGAGGGCAAGCTCGGCGGACAGGCAAAAGTGCCTGGCGTGGCGGGCACATGGAAGGACCTCACCGACAACGTCAACTCGATGGCCTCGAACCTCACGGGACAGGTCCGCAACATCGCCGCCGTCGCCACCGCGGTCGCGAAAGGCGATCTGTCGAAAAAGATCACTGTCGACGTGAAGGGCGAGATTCTGGAGCTGAAGAATACGCTCAATACGATGGTCGACCAACTCAACGCATTCGCGTCCGAAGTCAGCCGCGTGGCGCGCGAAGTCGGCACCGAGGGCAAGCTCGGCGGGCAGGCGGACGTGCGCGGCGTCGGCGGCACCTGGAAGGACCTCACCGACAACGTCAACTCGATGGCGAACAATCTGACTTCCCAGGTTCGCAACATCGCCGACGTCACCACCGCGGTCGCCCGCGGCGATCTTTCGAAGAAGATCACCGTCGACGTGCGCGGCGAAATCCTGGAGCTGAAGGACACGATCAACACCATGGTGGATCAGCTCAACGGCTTCGCCTCCGAGGTGACGCGCGTCGCCCGTGAAGTCGGCACCGAGGGCAAGCTCGGCGGCCAGGCCGAAGTGCGCGGCGTCGGGGGCACCTGGAAGGATCTGACCGACAACGTCAACTCGATGGCCAACAATCTGACCGGCCAGGTCCGCAACATCGCCGACGTGGCGACCGCCATCGCCAAGGGCGATCTCTCATCGAAGATCACCGTCGAGGTGAAGGGCGAAATCCTCGCCTTGAAGAATACGATCAACACCATGGTCGACCAGCTGCGCTCCTTCGCCGGAGAGGTCAGCCGGGTCGCGCGCGAGGTCGGCACCGAAGGCAAGCTCGGCGGGCAGGCGGCGGTGCCGGGGGTGGCGGGAACTTGGAAGGACCTCACCGACAACGTCAATTTCATGGCCAACAACCTCACCAGCCAGGTCCGCAATATCGCCGAGGTGACCATCGCCGTCGCCAACGGCGACCTGTCGAGAAAAATCACGGTCGACGTGCGCGGCGAGATTTTGCAACTGAAGGAAACCATCAACACGATGGTCGAGCAGCTGCGTTCCTTCGCCTCCGAGGTGACGCGGGTCGCGCGCGAAGTCGGCACCGAAGGCCGCCTGGGCGGACAGGCGCAGGTGCCGGGCGTCGGCGGCACGGGGAAGGATCTCACCGACAACGTCAATTTCATGGCGTCGAACCTCACTGGCCAAGTCCGAAATATCGCGGACGTCGCGACCGCGATCGCGCGAGGCGATCTTTCGAAGAAGATCACGGTCGACGTGCGTGGCGAGATTTTGCAGTTGAAAGACACCATCAACACAATGGTCGAACAGCTCTCGGCCTTTGCTTCCGAAGTCACGCGCGTCGCTCGCGAGGTCGGCACGGAAGGCAAGCTCGGCGGCCAGGCGGCGGTGCCCGGCGTCGCCGGCACTTGGAAGGACCTGACCGACAACGTCAACTCGATGGCCTCGAACCTCACCGGACAGGTTCGAAATATCGCCGAGGTGACCATCGCCGTGGCCAGCGGCGATCTCTCGAGAAAGATCACCGTCGACGTGCGCGGTGAAATTCTGCAGCTGAAGGAGACCATCAACACGATGGTCGAGCAGCTCCGCTCGTTCGCGTCGGAAGTCACCCGCGTCGCGCGCGAGGTCGGCACCGAGGGACGGCTCGGCGTGCAGGCGGTGGTCCCGGGCG
>JBAQGU010000260.1:0-8298 GCA_049287975.1 Roseiarcus sp. | reverse complement strand
GGACGCAAGGTGTTGATTCATGCCTCGGCAGTTGCCTACGCCGGCCTAGAGGATGAAGAATTCGAGGTGAAGCTCACGAAAGCCCAGGTCGAGGGCAGCCCCGAATGGTTCGAGCATCAACCGGTATCGCAACAGATGCAGAATCGCTTATTCGACTATTATGGCTGGGATCCCGCTTGGGGTGGCCCCTACCTCGGCGGCGTCACGGGCGCGATGGCGTCGCCGATGCTGGCGGCGCCTTACCTTGGCCTGCAAATGAGAGCGGAGCCCGGCAACGACATCGACGAATCCCCGGCGGGCGACCCCCACCTTCGCAGCGTCTTCGAGGTGATCGGATATCATATCCATGCGACCGACGGAGATATCGGGCACGTCGAGAACTTCATGTTCGACCCCGACGAGTGGAGGCTGCCTTACTTTGTCGTCGATACGAGCAACTACTGGTTCGGCAATCGTGTTCTGATCGCCACGCATTCGGTAGAGGCGATAGCCTGGTCCGACCGGCATGTCCGCCTCGACGTAACCCGCGAGCAAATAAAGACGAGCCCGCCGTGGGATCCGCTGGTTGCGTTCAACGAATTCTACGCGACACATCTCCATCGCCACTATGGTTGGCCGATGTCGCAGGCCTAGCGCGATCGGCTCTCCGATCTGACCCTCGCTCACTGGCGAACGGCTCGATTTCGACCGAACGCAGAGGCTCCATAAGCAATTGTTCGTTGGGCCTCGGGAGGGTACGATTTGATCCAGATCGCCTACCTGCACGGAGAGAAACGCGAAGCCGAGAAGCGCGACTGGCGGCGTATCCATCACTCGCCTTTGTTCTGGGTTGGCGTCGCAATGTTTCTGACCGCGATCCTGACTTACGTCTTTTCCGAGGATCTATCGCTACGCCCTCGTCTCCATCGTCCCGATCAAGGCCCCGGTGCGAGTTCATCGGCAGGTTCTGTGAACCAGTAGGCTCGCTGGGCTTCCGTGACTGTTTCGATACGATCGAACCGAGGCACGTCAAAGACCTTCGAACCTGCAATTCGGGACCGGCCGCTGTTCAAGCCTCCGCGGCAGTGGCGAGCGACGAACCCCGTTTTCCCCCTCATGCAGCCCCATGCATGCCGATGACAATCTCCGCAGAAGGAACTTCCGACATGGCGACGCGAACGGATCCATCCAACCCTGTCGTCAAGGACGACTTGCAAAAGCTGCCGCTCGCCGAGGTCGAGAAGCGCTTGGGCTCGTCGCCGGAAGGGCTCACCGAAATCGAGGCGAAGAGGCGACTCGCGCAATACGGTCCGAATGAGATTCCGGAAAAGAGAACCAACGCGCTGCTGAAATTCTTCGGCTATTTCTGGGGCCCCATTCCTTGGATGATCGAAGTCGCGGTGCTGCTGTCCGCCGTCGTTCGCCACTGGCCCGACTTTTTCATCATTCTCGTGCTTCTGCTCGCCAACGCGACCATCGGCTTCTGGGAAGAGCGCGAGGCGGGCAACGCGATCGACGCCTTGAAGGCGCGGCTAGCGATCCAGGCGCGGGTCAAGCGCGACGGTAACTGGACCACCCCGTCCGCTAAGGACCTCGTCCCCGGCGACGCGATACGCCTGCGCCTGGGCGACATCGTTCCGGCCGATGCGCGTCTGTTGGACGGCGACGAAGTGTCGGTGGATCAGTCGGCGCTCACGGGCGAGTCGTTGCCGGCAAGCCGGAAGTCCGGCGATGCGGTCTTCTCTGGCTCGATCATTCGTCGCGGCGAGGTCGACGCGCTGGTCTATGCGACCGGGGCCAAGACCTATTTCGGCAAGACGGCGGAGCTGGTCGAGACGGCGGTCACCGTCAGCCACTTCCAGAAGGCCGTGGTGAAGATCGGCGACTATCTGATCATCCTGGCGCTCATCATGGTGGCCGTCATCGTCGGCGTGTCGATCTATCGCGGCGAAGCGATTCTGTCGACGCTGCAATTCGCGCTGGTCCTCACCGTCGCCGCCATTCCCGTGGCGATGCCCACGGTGTTGTCGGTGACCATGGCGGTCGGCGCGCGCAAGCTCGCGAAGAAGCAGGCGATCGTCAGCAAGCTGGTCGCGATCGAGGAACTGGCTGGCGTCGATGTTCTCTGCGCCGACAAGACGGGCACGCTGACCCAGAACAAGCTGACTCTCGGAGCGCCCTTCTGCTTGGACGGGATCCGGCCCGACGATCTCATCCTCGTCGGCGCGCTCGCCTCGCGGGTGGAGAACGACGACACGATCGATCTGGCGGTGATCGGCGGCCTGAAGGACAAGGGCGCGTTGAAGCCCTATCAGGTCACCCATTTCACGCCGTTCGATCCAGTGCACAAGCGCACGGAGGCGACGGTAAAAGGGTCGGACGGCAAGCTATTCAAGGTGACCAAAGGCGCGCCACAGGTCATCCAGGCCCTGTCTGCCAATGCCGCCGCCGTAAGGGACGCGGTCGACAAAGCCGTGAACGATTTCGCGGCGCGCGGCTTTCGCGCGCTCGGCGTGGCGCGGGCGAGCGAAGACGGCAAATGGCAGATGCTAGGCGTGTTGCCGCTGTTCGACCCGCCGCGCGAGGACGCAAAGGCCACCGTCGCCGCCGCCGCGCAGATGGGCGTGAAGATCAAGATGGTGACGGGCGACGCCCTCGCGATCGCGCGCGAAATGGCGAAGACGTTGGGGATGGGCGCCAACATCCTTGACGGCGGCGTGCTGGGCGATTCCAAAACCCAGGAGACGCCGGAAGTAGCCGCGTCGATCGAGAACGCCGACGGTTTCGCCCAGGTGTTTCCGGAGCACAAATTCCATATCGTCGACGTGTTGCAAAGGCGTGGCCACATCGTCGGCATGACAGGCGACGGCGTCAACGATGCGCCCGCCCTGAAGAAAGCCGACTGCGGCTTCGCGGTCTCGGGCGCGACCGACGCGGCGCGAGCGGCCGCGTCCATCGTGCTGGTGACGCCAGGATTGAGCGTGATCCTCGACGCGATCAAAGAGAGTCGGGAGATTTTCCAGCGGATGAACAGCTACGCGATGTACCGCATCGCCGAAACTCTTCGGGTGCTGCTGTTCATGACGCTCGCGATCGTCGTCTTCAACTTCTTCCCCGTGACTGCTATCATGATCGTGATGCTTGCCTTACTGAATGACGGCGCGATCCTGTCGATCGCCTACGACAACGTCCTCTACAGAAAGCAGCCCGAAGTCTGGGACATGCGGACGGTTCTGACGATCGCTACCGTGCTCGGGCTCGTCGGCCCGGTCGCCTCGTTCGGGCTGTTCTACCTCGGCGATCAGGTCTTTCACATCGATCGCCCGCAACTTCAGACCATGATGTATCTCCTGCTGTCGGTGGCGGGCCATCTGACAATCTTCCAGACGCGCACGCGCGGTCCCTGGTGGTCGATTCGGCCGGCGCGCGTCCTTGTAATCGCCGTCGTCGGCACGCAGGTCCTGGCGACGGTGATCTGTCTGTTCGGGTTCCTTGTGACCCCGCTGTGGTGGGGTTGGGCGGCGCTTGTCTGGGGCTATGCTCTCGTCTGGTTCCTCGTCACCGACCCGCTGAAGCTGCTCGCCTACCGCTATCTCGACGCCACGAAGGAGACCGCGCCGAATGGACTCAGAGCTGGCGAAGCCAAGATTACGCACAGGGCCGGGACGATCGCAACCCCGGCGCTGCCGATCAATCCGACCCCACGTGCCGCCGAATAGCTCGGTCGACACACGAGCGGCCATGGCCGCTCGAAAGACCAAAATGAAAATCAATTCCAAGGACTTTCGCGTGCGCGAAGGTGACGAGGTCAACCTGGTGAAGTGGCTAACGAAGGTTGAACCTGTTTACAAATCCAAGGAACATTACAAGAGCCTGCTGGAAGAGCACATCGCCAAACTCAGCGCGATGCAGGAGCTTCATTACCTCCAATAGGCACGCCGTGCTCGTGATTCTACAGGCGACCGACGCCGCAGGAAAGGACGGCGCGATCCGGCATGTGATGTCGGACGTCAATCCGCAGGGTTGTCGGGTCTAAAGCTTCAAACAGCCCTCGGAGGCGGGGCTGGAGCACGATTTCCTCTGGCGGACTACCCGCGATCTGCCGGAGCGCGGACGGATCGCGATCTTCAATCGCTCGTATTACGAGGAAGTGCTCGTGGTCAGAGTGCATCCCGCCATTCTCGAACGCGAAGCGATCCCCGACGCGCCGCACCGGGACAAGAAACTCTGGCGTGAGCGCTATCGCTCAATCAACGATTTCGAGAGACATCTCCACGCCAACGGAACTCGCATCGTCAAGCTCTTTCTGCACCTATCGAAGGAGGAGGAGCGAAACCGATTTCTCGAACGCATCGACGATCCCGACAAGAACTGAAAATTCAGCGACTCGGATCTGAACGTGCGCAAATTCTGGGACGAATACGCGGAAGCCTACGAGGAATGCCTCGGCGCAACGGGGACCGACGCGGCGCGTTGGTACGTGGTTCCCGCCGACGACAAGGAAAATGCCCGGCTGATCGTTTCGCAAATCCTGCTCGACACGTTCGAAGAGTTGGAAATGAGATATCCGAGGACAAGCGTCAAGCGGGAGCGAGAGTTGCAGGCGATCCGAATGGAACTGTCGGTCGAGAGTCTTGACGATAGGTAGGGCCCCCGCGCGCGCTCCGGCACCGGTCAGTGGTTCCATTCGGCCGCAGAGCCTTGGACGCGATAGGAGAAGAACCTCGTCCGGTCGAGGCGAGCCGCAACGGATCCTTAAGGCGATCTGCCGTTTATCGAGAAGGTCGCATATTTCCCGCCGTGAGAGCGTGGCAGTTCGGCTCTTTCAATTGGCTTGCGCTGCCTCGACAACATCGAGCCAGCCACCTGAAAAGCCTGCCCGGCGAAGCCCTGTGACAATATGAGGGTTCTTCCGCATCAGATTCCAAACGAGGCCGGTGCGGTAATTCTCGACCATGAGGAAGGCGGGCCCCTGGTTGATTCCGAAATGAAACGGCGATATCCAAACCGGCGTTCGAACGGGCCTCTCCGCGATCGTGGCGTTGAATGTCGCTTTGAAACCATAAGGGTCGTTCTCGCGCAGCTTCAGGGTCTCGAAATTCCGCAGCGCGGGTTGAACGATATCTGGCGCAAACGGAAGAGAGGCGGCTACCGCCCACGGGGCAAGGCTGCCATCGTCGGGACCCCCGGGCGCGCCACGAGCCTCGTAACCGAAGAAGCGCCGCTTGATTCCCTTGATCAAAAGGGTCGCCGGCCCCGGACCATCGCTCGCCGTGACGCCCCAGCAGTTTTCGCCATAGCCCGCAAAGTCGCGGGGATTGGCGATTGCGTAGAGCCTTTGTATATGGGTCGCCCGCCGACTGTTCTCGAAATAATCGCTGCGCTTGCCGCGCATATATTGGTCCCGAATGCCGCGGAAATCGATCCAGATATGGGAGAACTGGTGGATGAAGAGCGGACCCGCATGCAGATATTCGTGACCGTAGAATACCTGCCAGTCATAGGTTGCGGTCCATTGCTGATAGCTTTCGACCGGCAGCGGATGCGTCGGCGAGCCCAGGCCGAGCAGGTAGAGAATCAGGGCTTCATTGTACCCCTGGCAGCGCCAGCGCAGAAAACCGCTCCTGGGCTTCCAACCAAGGGTCACCGTCGCCTCGCCGTTCTGCGCCCAGTTCCAATCCGTGCGGTGATAGAGGGCATCGGCGAGTTCGCGTATCTCGGCTTCTTCGGCGCCATCGCCCGAGAAATATTCTGCGGCGGTCAGCATCCCCGCCAGAAGAAGCGCGGTGTCGATCGTGGAGAGTTCGCATTTCCAGACACGTCTTCCGTTGATCATGTCGAGGAAATGGTAATAGAAGCCCTTGTATCCGGTCGCATCCGCGGAGGCGCTTTGAACGCTGCCGTGGAAGAACCGCAAGGTGACGAGGGTCCGCCGCATTCCTTCCGCGCGAGTCATGAAGCCCCGCTCGATCCCCACGGGATAGGCCGAGAGGGCGAAACCGACGGCCGCGATGCTCGCTGGCGATCCCGCTTGAGTCTTGTCCGCGACAAGGCCGTTGAGCGGGTTGACCTCGTGAAGGAAATAATCGAAAGCCTCGCGCTGGAACGCGTCCATGAACTCGGGGCTGAGGCTTTCGACGCTCAAGGAGGCGAATCTTGCGTAACCAGTGTTGCGGAGCAGAGTTCCTCGGCTCTCCGTATCACGGGCGCTTAACGCTCGCAAAGCCGCGTCCGCGCGACATACACCTCCTATGTATTCGTTGTCTTTAGAGGCTCTTGCAAAACCCCATTTTCCGGGGCTCAAACCAGAATCAGAGGAAGAACGGACCGGAATCAAAGTGTGAAACTTGTTCTATTTTGCAAGAGGCTCTTTAATTTCACTTTTCCTATGAATAGGCCCTCCCCTGTTCGGCCGGAATCCGGCCGCGATCGGAAAGCCTATTTCACGTTGGGCGCTCGCGCTAGTGGGCTCGCGAGAAATGCCGCGCCCGATCGCTGCGGAAACCTCGACGCCTAGAACGATTGCGCTGCCAGGCGCTGTACTGTCGCGATCACCTTGGAATCGATCCTAGCATCTATAACGTCGACGGTGGAGGCATCTCCATCGGGCACCCATACGGGATGACGGGGCAGCCTTACCTTTAGCAAACTTCGCAAAGCGCCAATTGACCTGAGGCACTATCCCGATCACGGACATGGCGGCGCTCCAATATTAGGCCTTCCTGAGCTACAGCCATACCGATGCGGCGCGGGCGAAGTGGGTGCATCGGGCGCTCGAAAACTATCGGATCGACAAAGACCTGGTCGGGCGCGAAACGGCGCTGGGACCGGTGCCGAAGACCCTGCGCCCCATCTTTCGCGATCGTGAAGATTTCTCAGCCGGGGCACTCGCTTGTCGATCAGACCGTCAAAGCGCTCGAAGCATCGCAATTCCTGATTGTCATCTGTTCCCCCAACGCCGCGCGAAGTAAATACGTCGATGAGGAGATTAGGCGCTTCAAGGCCCTGGGCCGTGCGGCGCGGGTTATCCCCGTCATCGTCGACGGCGAGCCGGGCGACCCGCAGCGCGAATGCTTTCCGCCTGCCGTTCGCTTCAAAGTCGGCCCCGACGCTGAGCTAACCAGCGAACGCGAGGAGCCGCTGGCCGCCGACGCGCGGCCGCTGGGCGACGGCAAGGAAACTACCAAACTGAAGTGAAGGTCGTAGCGGGCATGCTCGGCCTCGGCGGTGAGTGCGTCTGGCGCTTCGATGACAAGATCGTGCGAAAGCCACTCGATGACCACGACGCGGAAGCGTTTGAGGGACGGATTGCTCATGACGCGCCTCCTTCCTCGATCTCGGCGAGGTAGTGATCGCGGGCTCGGAATAGCGCTGCGTCGAAATCGAAATTGCTCTTGTCGGCCCAATGCATCAGGTCGCAGAGCAAATCCCCAAGACTATCTTCATGGTCGCATCCGGTCTTGGTCCGGAACACGTGCAAGGCCGCGTCGGCCCAGGCGGCACGATCGAGGTTCGAAGGGCTTAAGTCGTTGCTCATGGTGTTTTCTCCCGTGTTGAACGGCTGCGCCATTGCAGCCGATGCGCACCGGGAACGACGGCGCATCAGGAAGGCGGGGATGCCCTTTACCGGCGCTTGCCGCCGGACAAATTCGCAAGGGCGTCTGCGCGCGTGCGCGCAACGGCCTCTGTCGAATTTGGGGGCTTCCGCGCCTTCCGCGCTGGCGTAAAGGTCGCGTATGACTTTCGCGACCAATACGCGCGCACGCGCGCGCGAGGTCGATGATGGCGGCAAGACCAAGACTGCGGACGCATGGCCGCCTGGGCGGGGCTCGACCTCGGTGACGACATCGCAGGCGAGGTGCTCCGTTGCCCGGCGCAGGCGCGGAACGTGTAGACGGGCGAGAGCATTCACTCCTTCTTCTCCTTCTTGTAGCTCGCCATGATCAGGGCCTCGAGGGTGACCGGGCCGCCGTCGGGGCCTCCGTGTTCAATCTGCTGCTTGTCGCCATATTTCTTCGGAGCCATCTTGCCGATCAGCCATTTGCGCGCATCGATTTGCAGCCGACGATGTTCGATCATATCGGCTTCGGTCGTTTCGACAGTCGAATTATCCCCTTCACCTCTGCGTACGGTCTTAATGCCCTTCTGCGGAGTATCGGCGATTTGATGGATTTCGTCGAATAGAACGTCAGCCTGGATATCGCGTGCGCGGATGTATTGGTTGCGAAAATCCTTGTGTTGTTCGGACAATAGCCATCTGAAAACCGTGGCCTTATCGGGCATATCTGCCTCCCCGCAAATCGCTCGGAGACTTTCTCC
>JBAQGU010000259.1:0-4298 GCA_049287975.1 Roseiarcus sp. | reverse complement strand
CATCAAACCCGTCTCTTTCCTAGCGCGTCGTGTGCTTGGGCCATGTTCATTGCGCCCCATTGGCGGCAGGGGCAACAAAATGACAGAATCAGTGATTTTTAGGGAATTATGCCGACTTGGTCGCTTTCCTTCAAGGGCCGTGGCAACGGCGCCTCAACGGCGCCGCGGTCGCCCAATGCGTGGGAGGCGGCGAGCCGCCTCGGGCCTCTATGTCAACGCGCGAAGACCTCACGCCCGTGCGACTTTGCGGAGGACGCAGATATTCTCCGCGCGCTCTGGCGTGTCGGGGACGAACGCCGCGATCTTCATCGGGAGGCGCAAATCCGCGATGAGGCGGTGAAGAAAGTCCCGAAACGACGCTTCCGACCAAACATGGAAATGAATGCTGTAATTGGTCGCTTTGAGTCCATTCACGGCGGATTCCAACTGCTCGCCCGAATGCCCCATCACCAGTGACGCAAATTCACGTACGTGTCCGTCGTGCGACCATTCCGGCCCCTCGACGTGATCGCGCAACACGTGAGCGAAATCGGACTCCGGTCGCGCCTTGTCGAATGTGAACCGCCTGTCCGGCACCGCCATATAGAGCACTCCGTCGGGGCGCAGCACCTCGAGATGCCGTCGAACGGTGCCAATCGGATCCTGAGTATGTTCGAGGAAATGATTGGCGATGATGAAATCCTGACTATTCGGTTCGAACGCGGTCAGTTTTTCTCCATCATCGACGATATTCACCTTTACGAGCGGCAAGTCGTTCAATTCCGGGTAATGACGACGCAAGTCATTTTCATCCATACGATCAACGTAGGTCACACGGCTTCTTGGCGGAACCCACAGTGGATTATGCAATGCGCCGATCTCGATCCCGCAACCACGTATGAACCGCTTTGCCAACGCCTTTCTTGGGTCTTTGGTTGCAAATGCTTTTCTCAAAAAGGTTAACAACAAGTTACTGTGGAGAAAATTCAGCGTTTTGTACCCAATGGTGAGGCTCCCACACGACGAACGCCCGCTCTGGCACAAGACATGCCTTACAAGAGGCTCAACTCGAGACAGCAGGCTCACCTCGAGGACATGCCTCCTGCAAACGAATCAGCGTCCATCGCTGCCCTCCTACGCGACTCGAGAACATAGCCGTAGAGTTCGAGATCTTTTTCGAGGATCGTGTCGCAATAACCCGAGCCACGTATGATTTCTGCCAGTTCGATCGCTTTTGGAAAGACCGGAAATAACGAAGTATTTGTCAGGTCTTCGCCAACCAATTCGCCAAAACTGCTCGCGAACTGTTCCGATTCCACGCGGAGCCCGACGAGGCTTGATTGCGCCAGCACGTCGAGCGCCGCGGCAACGCCACCCTGGCTCGGTTGTTCATCGAGGGTCGACGTCGAGAACTGCCGAACGACCGGGTTCGCCAAGGACATAGCCACGTCCATCGGCATTCGGCGGAGCGCCCGCGTGAACGCCCTTTCGTTGTCAATGGGGAGTGTACCAGAATAGTCGATCGCTTCGCGCAGGTTCATGAGTTCCCGCTCCCCAAGCGGATTTACACCGCCCTTTTCGATTTTGTTCATGACCAGGAGACGCTCAGCCAGTTCCTCGTAGGGATCACGAACCATCGCGATGAATTTGAACCCATTGTCAACGCAGAACATGAAGTTTTTGATCAGGATCCGCCCGCTCGCATAGATCGAATCTTGGGAGAGATGAAATAGCTGCGTTGTGCAACCACGGCCTAACGCCTCGATTTCTCTATAATATTGTTGGAACCGATGCTTGACCGCTTCGTCCAGCCGCCAGAGAGGTAAAAGCTGTGTTTCCAGCCGCAAAAACTTCTGAGAAATCATCCCCGGCCGGAACCGACGGTACAACAGCAAGTTGCTGTCGGCCTCGTGCAGTTCCAGGTCCTCGAACGTGGACAGTCCGGGAAGCTTTTCCTCGGTGATCGAAAAATTGACCAATCCGGTCTCGTGAGCTCCGACATCGCGCACGCCCTGGTTGAATTCATCGGTGGGAAAGACCCCAACCTCCCGCCCCAAGACGCTCGCGCGGATACGGCAAATACTGGAGTAGGAATCTGGGATCACGGTCCCGCAAACACGATCGCCGCCATCATGATAAATGTTGAAAATCATCCTGATCCTGCTGGCCGTGACGCTCTCGGTTCTGTAACTAAAGGTTAGGCGGATTGCTTCATGGCGGTCTTTCCCCGGCGGCAGAAATTTGACGGGGGCCTGCGAGCCCATTTTCTGACGAGCCATTTAGCATTGTAGCGCTAGAAGAAGACCAGCGCCATACGGCGCTCGATGTCGAGCCCATACAACAGCCCTTCATGTGGATACGGACATTGCGTCCCTACATTTCCTCGGCTTGACGGCTACAAGCGCCGTTGATGGAAGATCATACCTGCTTTTCCGGTTGCTTGCCAAACGACTCGAGCGGCTGATAGGCTCCAGCATGGATCCCCGTCGCTCTCCGACCAACTTTCCAGAATTGCGGCGGGATTTCCCGAGCGACGCAGGCGGGGCCTATCTGGAAAAGCGGCCTTTCCTGGACAGTTTTCCCTGCCAAAAATGTAGGAGGATCTGTCGCGGCTGCCGGGCAGATGTGTCGCTTGCGGCCGCGATGCGTCTCTCGCGCGGCTCTGGGGCGCGCTCGTCGTGACCACCTGGACGCTAGGTCAGGCCTCTCTGCAATTGGAGCGTCAGCTCGGCGCTGGCCGGTGGGAGACGACGTTCGAGACCCTCAATGCCGCCGACGTCATCGCACGGGCGCGACAAGCGGAAATCGAGCGCCTGGACGGCTTCGACTTCGGAACATTGAACGACACGAAGGGGTGAGCACCATGGCGATTCTGGCCTGTATTGGCGCATCAGTTCCGGCGAGACACACATCTTGTTGATGAATCGGTTAGTTGCATCCCGAGCATTCACCCGGGGCGATCAGCAATGGTTTGCAGCTCTGTCGGGCGACAGCAATCCGATCCATATGGACCAAATCGAGGCGCGCCGCACACAGGCTGGGTTTCCGGTCGTGCATGGGGTGCACACACTCCTCTGGGCTCTAGATTGCATTGCCGCAGCGAACCCCGGTATGGCCATTCCTACGTCAATTCGAGCAGATTTCGCGTCTTTTCTGCTGGTAAGTCAAACTGCGAGTCTCGGCGAACTCACCGGCGGCCCAAATCGGCGTGCGACGGTTTCAGCATCCGGGGTGGCGATCATGACGCTGGAACTGCGGTACGGTATTTCGCGTGAGACGAAGGCAACGCATCTCCCGGCGACTGCGGCGGAGATTCTGACCCCGCGCCGCCCGCTTGAACTGGAACTGAGCGATCTGGCGGTGCGGCGGGGCGCGGTCGGCTATGCAACCAGACCCGCGGAGTTGGAGGTTGCATTCCCCGCTGCCGCGGCTTGGCTCGGCGGCGAACGTTTGACCGCTCTGACTTGCTGCAGCCGCCTGGTTGGAATGGTTTGCCCGGGCCTCCACTCAATTTTCAACCGAGTCGATGTTGATTTGGTCGATGACTGCGACGCTTGGGAAGCGCTTCGATTTTGCGTGACAAATGTTGACTTGCGGTTTCGTAACGTGCGAATGGCCGTCGCTGGAGGGGGCATATCCGGCACACTCGTCGCAACCGCGCGGCATCCGCCGACCAGCCAACCCAGCATGTCGGAAATCGCGGGATCCATCGAAGCTGGCTCGTTTGCCGGGGCCAAGGCATTGGTCGTCGGCGGATCGCGCGGGCTGGGCGAGTTGACGGGCAAGATTCTGGCCGCTGGCGGAGCTGATGTCCTCATTACGTATGCTACCGGGCGCGCCGACTGTGATCGGGTTGCATCGGAAATCGTCGCATGGGGGCGCAATTGTGAGGCATTCCAATATGATGCTTTGCGGCCCGCCGCTTTGCAGCTGGCTGATCGGATCAATTCCGTTACGCATTGCTATTATTTCGCGACGCCAGCGATCTTCAGACCCTCGGGGTGTGCGTTCACAAGGGATCGGTTTCATGAATTTCTGCGGTTTTACGTCGATGGATTCTATGACCTTTGCGCGGCTCTTCGGGCACAGGCCAAGTCAGGTGTGCGCGTCTTCTACCCTTCTTCTGTTGCTGTTCGCGATCGGCCGCTTGGTATGACTGAATACGCCATGGCGAAAGCGGCCGGTGAAGTCTTGTGTGACGAAATCAATCAGTCTTTTACTGGTATCGGCATTGTCTATAGCCGACTGCCGCGCGTGGCGACCGATCAGACGACCTCGCTTCTGTCAGGAGAAGTCACCGCCGCTATGGATGTGATGCT
>JBAQGU010000258.1:0-6196 GCA_049287975.1 Roseiarcus sp. | reverse complement strand
ACGGCATTCCGATTTTGCGCGACGGCTTCGAGTTCGTATATAGGTTCGACCGCCCGAGCCCTGACGCCGAGCTGGAAGGAGGCCCTCATGTACGCCGCCATTCGTCAAGCCAAGGCAAGGCCTGGCCAGGCCGAAGAGCTGGCGGCGAGGATCAAGGAGGGCGTGATCCCCATCATCAGCGACGTGCCCGGCTTCAGGGCGTATTATGTCGTCTACGCGCCGGACGACACCCTGACCGCGATCGGCGTCTTCAACAATTTCGAAGCGGCCGAGGAGTCCAACAGGCACGCGCTGGCGTGGATCGACGAAAACCTCGGCCCCCTGCTCGCCGGGCCCGTCACCGCCGTGGCCGGCCCGGTCATCGTGCATACCCTGGCGTAGCGGGGGGCGGCGCGGCGAAGTCCTGGCCGGCGATATCCGAACGAGCCGACACGTTCAGCCGTGGGGACACGATAGAGCAGCGGCGTCAACCGGCCAGTCTTCGAAAGCAAAGCCGAGATGGCGGCATGTCGCTGTTCCCATGATAGATCCGGGGCGGGCGCTTCGATAGGGTTCGCTCTCGGACCCGTCGGGACGTCGTGCGGGTCGCGGCGGCGGTCGAATGTTCGAAACCCTGCGCGAGAGAGGATTTCAGATCGAGTTCGTCTCCCATGCGGAGGCGATCCTCCGGTTCGATTTTCCGGATGTCGCGCGCGATCTCGAATCCGTGCTCGCTAACTCGTCGATACCAATCGAAGAAATCATTCGTTCGGGCGGCGGCGAAACCAAGGCGACGCAACGCCTGCGGCGCGCGCTGGTCGAAAAAGGGTGGCGCAAGCATAAATTCGAAATCGTGCGAACGATCGACGGCGTGCGCCGCGAAGCCATTTCCCACGAAATCGATCATATGGCCAAATATGATAAAGGCGTGATTGCGCTCGAGATCGAATGGAACAACAAAGATCCTTTCTTCGACCGCGATCTCGAGAATTTCAAACGCCTGCACGCCGACGGCGCCATCTCTCTCGGGGTCATCGTGACGCGCGGCTCGACTTTGCAAGACAGGCTGCGAGACTTGGTGACGAGATACGCGTTGGAAGCGAAAATCGAGAGCGACGCCGATTTGTCCGCGATCGGTCTCAGTCCGACGCGCAGACAAATCGCGGCCTACTCGCGGCGCGGGCGCGGAGAGAGGACGTTCGCGACCGGCTGGGCGGCGGCCTTCACGCAAGATAAATTCGGCGCCTCGACGACGCACTGGCGAAAGCTCGAGGACCGAGTGCGGCGCGGCGTTGGAAATCCATGTCCATTGCTGCTGATCGGACTTCCCGCATCGATCGTCACATTCGAAAAGGCGCCCGACCCGACCACCGAGGAGACACCAATCGACGGCGCCTCAATCGACGACTGAAGCCGCGCTGCCTACGACCCCCGAATTATGCGGGTATGTTTTCCAAGTGGGCGCGTAACCCTTGTTGGCCTGGTCGCCCCAGGTCGTCCATCCCCGGCGAACTCCGCGTCCGAACAGCTCCAGGAACGGACCAGGTGAACAGGATTCAATCAGCTCATATTGCTCGTCGGGTTTGCGGCTATGCTCTCGCTTTCGCGTTTGAATCATATTCACCTGACTGCGGCCGGGCGCCAGCGTGCGAGCATTCTTGCCACGCACCCCGAACAAGATGAGTTCCGTCACATTGCGAAAATAGAATCCGACGCCGCGTCCGTCGGAACCGCCGTCCTTGCGCACTTTGTGCCAGACGACATTGGACTTGTAAGTGAAGCCCCACGCTTTCAGGACCGCCAAACCTTCCGGCAAAAGCGCGTTGGGAACCCAGAGGTAGAGATGGGCGACCTCGTCGCACACGTCCGTCACCGGCAGCGCCATGATGTCGGAAAGCTCCATGGTGCCATAACGGCTCAGCCGGCGGTGCTCCGGAGCGACCTTGCCAGTGGAGTTTTGAAAGCGCCACGGCGGATCGGCCATGACGGTCTTGAAGCGACGGCTCCCCGCGGCCGCCAACAACTCGGAAACCGCGTTTCTCGCCTCGGCCTTGGCCAGCACGTGTCGCCCCTCAATTCGTTTCTCAGCGACGTCGCCGCGAATCGATATCGCACGGCGCACGATACGCTAAACCCCACAACGGTATGGGCGCTACGACAAACCGCCGGGGGCTTTCGCGAACCGCCGCTTCTTGACGACGTGGATGACCGGGACAAGCCCGGTCATGACGGCGTTACGGCTTCTATCCCATCGCCTTTGCCGCGCAGGGAGCGACGCTACCAAAATCGGGCGAACGATCCGGACCGAGGCATCAACGCCGTCTCAGAACGGAATATCGTCGTCGATATCCGCGCCGCCCGCACCCCCTCCCCCGCCGCCGGTCACCAGCGCGGGTCGCCGCTCGGCGGGCGAGCTGCGGCCGAAGCTCGGGGCTCGCTCCTCGCCGCCGCCGAAGCTTTCGCGGCTTTCGCCGCCATTGCGAGAATCGAGCAGCGTCAACTCGCCGCGGAAGCGCTGCAGCACGATTTCGGTGATGTACATTTCCGCGCCGGACTGGTCGTTGTATTTTCGGCTCTGGATCTGGCCCTCGAGGTACACCTTCGAGCCCTTCTTGCAATATTGCTCGACGATCTTGCCGATATTTTCGTTGAAGACCACGACGTTGTGCCACTCGGTGCGCTCCTTGCGCTCGCCGGTGTTCTTGTCCTTCCAGGAGTCGGAGGTGGCCAGAGTGAAGCTGACGACCCGGTCGCCGGAATTGAGCTGACTGACCTTCGGATCCTTCCCGAGGTTGCCGATCAGAATGACTTTGTTGACGCTGCCCGCCATGATGCTCTCCTTACAAACGCCGTGTGCCCGTTGCCCGCGGTATGACCCTCGTCCGGCCCCAAAAGCCCGTCTTGTCAGACGGGCGTCTTTCGGCGCCCCAAAAGCCCGTCTTGTTAGACGGGCGTCTTTCGACGCCCTATGGCCCACCTTCTCCCGCGAGCGGGAGAAGGGATATACGCCGATCGCCACTTGTCCACACCCTCGAGTTTGGCGACGGCGGCTCTTGCACTAAATAAGCATGGGGCCCTTAACTTTGTTCCGTTTTTGTTCTAGCCTAGTCGAAAGCGCGGCGCAAGCCCCTCCGCGCGATTCGCGTCGAATTTAGTAAAGGCCGCCATGGCGAGCGTCAAAACCTCCAGACGATCCGACCCGTCGATGCCGGTCGAGAAGCTGTTCGGCGGGCGCGCCATCGTGGTGCGCGGCGCGCGCGAGCACAATCTGAAGAACGTCGATCTGACGATCCCGCGCGACAAGCTCGTCGTTTTCACCGGCCTCTCCGGCTCCGGCAAGTCCTCGCTCGCCTTCGACACGATCTACGCCGAGGGCCAGCGCCGCTATGTCGAGTCGCTTTCGGCCTATGCGCGCCAGTTCCTGGAAATGATGCAGAAGCCCGACGTCGACCAGATCGACGGGCTCTCGCCGGCGATCGCGATCGAGCAGAAGACGACGTCGAAAAACCCGCGCTCGACCGTCGGCACGGTGACGGAAATCCATGATTACATGCGCCTGCTCTGCGCGCGGGTCGGCATTCCCTATTCGCCCGCCACCGGCCTGCCGATCGAAAGCCAGACCGTCAGCCAGATGGTCGACCGCGTGTTGGCCCTGCCCGAGCGCACGCGGCTCTATCTGCTCGCGCCGGTCATCCGCGGCCGCAAAGGCGAATATCGCAAGGAAATCGCCGATTTCATGAAGCGCGGCTTTCAGCGGGTGAAGATCGACGGCGAATTCTACGAGATCGCCGACGCGCCCGCGCTCGACAAGAAGCTCAAGCACGACATCGAAGTCGTGGTCGATCGGCTCGTCGTCAGGCCCGACATGGCGAGCCGCCTCGCCGAGAGTTTCGAGACGGCGCTGGAGCTGGCGGACGGGCTCGCGATCGTCGAGATCGCGGACGCGCGAGCCGAGGGAGAGGCGGCTCGCCAAATCCTGTTCTCGTCCAAATTCGCCTGCCCGGTCTCGGGTTTCACGATCGCGGAGATCGAGCCGCGGCTGTTCTCGTTCAACAACCCGTTTGGCGCCTGCCCCGCCTGCGGCGGCCTAGGCAGCCACCTGACGGTCGACGCCGCGCTGGTCGTGCCCGACGCGCGGCTCAGCTTGCGCAAGGGCGCGATCGCCCCTTGGGCGAAATCGAGCTCGCCCTATTATCTCCAGACCCTGGATGCGCTCGGCCAGCACTACAAATTCCGGCTCGACAAGCCCTGGAGCGAATTGCCCGAGAAGGCGCGCGCCGTGATCCTCTACGGCTCCGGCGACGAGGAGGTGCGTTTCTCCTATGATGACGGGTTGCGCGCTTACGAGGTGCGCAAACCCTTCGAGGGCGTGATCAAGAATCTCGAGCGGCGCCACAAGGAAACCGAGAGCGAGTGGTCGCGCGAGGAAATCGAGCGTTACATGACGGCGACGCCGTGCGAGGCCTGCCACGGCTATCGCCTGAAGCCGGAGGCGCTCGCCGTGAAGATCGACGGCAAGCATATCGGCGAGATCTCGACGCTTTCGGTCAAGGCGGCGATCGCCTGGGCGCGCGAACTGCCGGAAAAACTCGACGCCAAGCGCAACGAGATCGCGCAGCGCATCCTGAAGGAGATCGGCGACCGCCTGACCTTCCTCAGCGACGTCGGCCTCGACTATCTCACGCTGTCGCGCGCCTCGGGCACGCTGTCGGGCGGCGAGAGCCAGCGCATCCGGCTGGCGTCGCAGATCGGCTCCGGCCTCACCGGCGTGCTCTATGTGCTCGACGAGCCCTCGATCGGGCTGCACCAGCGCGACAATGCGCGGCTGCTCGACACGTTGCGGCGGCTGCGCGAACTCGGCAATACCGTGATCGTGGTGGAGCACGACGAGGACGCGATCCTCGCCGCGGATTATGTCGTCGATATCGGCCCGGGCGCCGGCGTGCATGGCGGCGAGATCATCGCGAAGGGCGCGCCGGAAGAGGTCAAGGCCGACCCGAATTCGCTCACCGGCGCCTATCTCTCCGGCGAGCGGTTCGTGCCGATCCCGGCCCGGCGCCGAGTCGCGACGCCGGAGCGCGAGCTGCGCATCGTCGGCGCCCGCGGCAACAACCTGAAGAACGTCACCGCTGCGATCCCGCTCGGCCTGTTCACCTGCGTCACCGGCGTATCCGGCGGCGGCAAGTCGACCTTGACGATCGATACACTCTACAAGGCTGTCGCGCGGCATCTCAACGGCGCCAGCGATCCGCCCGCGCCGCACGATCACATCGAAGGGCTGGAACAGCTCGACAAGGTGGTCGACATCGACCAGTCGCCGATCGGCCGCACGCCGCGCTCCAATCCCGCGACCTACACCGGGGCCTTCACCCCTATCCGCGACTGGTTCGCCGGCCTGCCCGAGGCGAAGGCGCGCGGCTACCAGCCCGGGCGCTTCTCCTTCAACGTCAAGGGCGGCCGCTGCGAGGCGTGCCAGGGCGACGGCGTCATCAAGATCGAGATGCATTTCCTGCCCGACGTCTACGTCACCTGCGACGTCTGCAAGGGCAAGCGCTACGATCGCGAGACGCTCGAGGTGCGCTATCGCGACAAGTCGATCGCCGACGTGCTCGACATGACGGTGGAGGAAGCCGCCGACCTGTTCAAGGCGGTGCCGACGATCCGCGACAAGATGGAGACGCTGAAGCGCGTGGGGCTCGGCTATGTCAAAGTCGGCCAGCAGGCGACGACGCTGTCCGGCGGCGAGGCGCAGCGGGTGAAGCTCGCCAAGGAGCTCGCGCGCCGCTCCACCGGGCGCACGCTCTACATCCTCGACGAGCCGACCACCGGCCTGCATTTCCACGACGTCGCGCAATTGCTCGAAGTGCTGCACGAACTGGTCGACCAGGGCAACACGATGATTGTGATCGAGCACAACCTCGAGGTCGTGAAAACCGCCGACTGGATCATCGACATGGGCCCCGAGGGCGGCAACGGCGGCGGCACGATCGTCGCGACCGGCACCCCCGAGCAGGTGGCGAAGAACGAGAAGAGCTACACCGGCCAGTTCCTGAAGACCATCCTGTCCTCGTAGTCCGGTGGTCTAGCTCGTTACCGGACGGTGGGCCCGCAGGGCACCCCGCAGGCCGAGAAAAGCGGCGATGACGATCGCAAGGTACCCGACGTAGACCAGGAGCTGGAGCGGCGTCGGGGAGTCGCTGTAGCCGAAGAAGCTGTG
>JBAQGU010000257.1:0-1770 GCA_049287975.1 Roseiarcus sp. | reverse complement strand
ACGAGAGCCGCCTCAACCCAGCCACGTCACGGCCGGGTTGGCGCTGGTGTTCGAACTACGCCTGCGGCCGAGTGCGGCGCTCGTTCATGAAGCGATCGAACTCCTCGCGGTCCTTGGCCTTGCGGATGTTCTCGACGAACTCCGCGAACTCGCGATGCGCATCCTCGAGCTTGCGCCGCTCTTCTTCGAGGCGCGCCAGTTCGGCCTCCCGCCATTCGTCGAACGCGCGATTGCCGCTCGGCGAGGAGCCGCCGCGGCCCCATGGCCGCGGGGACGAGGGGCGCCCCGCCTGCATGGACGACATCGCCGCCCGCGCTTCATTCCACTTGGCAGTTGCGAAGGTCTGCAGATCGTCGCCACCGAACTTTCGCTGCCAGAGCTTGTAACCCAGGATCGCCAGGCCGATCGGCCAAAAGACGGCGAATCCCAATACCATGGCGATCACTTCGAACGCGGTCCAACGGCCGACGCCGCAGCCCCGGCGCCGCGAACCCGCGTTCGCCCAGTCATTCGGGCCGAACTCGCGTCCGCCGTTCGAACCGCCAAATGCACTCTCTGCCGCGCTCATCAAGAGCCTCCGTAAAAGCCGCCGAACCCACTGTTGACGGTCGGGCGAGCCGTCATCACATCGGCATTCGCGCGAGCCCGCGCAAGACGTCGCGCCGAATTATTCGACACGCGCCGCCGGCCTTGCGGCCCCGCGCCCGGCGCGTATATCGAAGCGCGACTTCTCATTCTGGAGATCGGCAATGCTTCGCTTCGCCCTCGCGGTGGCGATCTTCCTCGGATTTACCGCCGCGGAAACCCAGAGCGCGGAGAAGGCTGTCCCGACCGACCCGGGCGAAGTGCGGCTCTCGTTCGCCCCTGTCGTCAAGAAGGTGCGACCGGCCGTCGTCAACGTATACGCCTCGCGCGTCGAGACGATGCCGCGCAATCCGCTGTTCGACGATCCGATCTTTCGACAGTTCTACGGCTCGCAGGGCCAGAACTCGCGCACCGCCCAATCGCTGGGTTCGGGCGTGATCATCGATCCGAGCGGCCTCGTCGTCACCAACCATCACGTCATCGAGGGCATGACGGAGGTGAAGGTCGCGCTCTCGGATCGGCGGGAATTCGAAGCCGAGATCGTGCTGCGCGATCCGCGGACGGATCTTGCGGTGCTCAAGATCAAGAGTGACGAGAAGTTCCCGGTGCTCGAGCTTGGCGACTCCGACGCGATCGAGGTCGGCGATTTCGTCCTTGCGATCGGCAATCCGTTCGGCGTCGGCCAGACGGTGACGCAGGGGATCGTCTCGGCGCTCGCGCGCACGCAGATCGGCATCAACGACTACGGTTTCTTCATCCAGACCGACGCCGCGATCAACCCGGGCAATTCGGGCGGCGCGCTGGTCGATCTTTCCGGTCGCCTCGTCGGGATCAATTCGGCGATCTATTCGCGCTCGGGCGGCAGCATGGGGATCGGCTTCGCGATTCCTGTCAACATGGTCAAGAGCGTCATCGTCGCGGCGCGGCGTGGCGGCGCGACGGTCAAACGGCCATGGCTCGGCGCGAACCTGCAGGATATCTCCAAGGACATCGCGGAATCGCTCGGTCTGGATCGTCCGACCGGGGCGTTGGTCGTTAGCCTCACGGCCGGCTCGCCGGCCGCCGAGGCCGGCCTGAAGCGCGGCGACGTCATCATCGCGATCGACGGGCAGCCGGTCGACGACGCCGAGGGGGTTGGCTTCCGGCTCGGCGTCAAGCCGCTGGGCGGCGTCGCCTCGCTGACCC
>JBAQGU010000256.1:0-8956 GCA_049287975.1 Roseiarcus sp. | reverse complement strand
CCTCGCGCAGGCGCGCCGCCGGCGGCGCGTCGGCGGCGGCCGGCGTCAGATCGTTCGCCGCCGTGCCGATCGGGCTCGGCTCGCCCTTGGTGGCGACGTTGTCCTTGATCGTCGTCGGCACGCCGTCGAGCGGCCCCATCGGCTCCCCCTTCGCCCAGCGCGCCTCTGACGCGCGGGCCTCGGCCAGAGCGCGCTCGGGCGCGAAGAGATATGTGGCGTGGATATGCGGCTCGAACCGCGCGACGCGATCGAGGACGTCGCGCATCGCTTCGACCGGGGAGAGTTGGCGGCGGCTGAAGGCGTCGAGCAGCGCGACGGCGCTCATTTCATGGGGACGCATGGGGTCTCGATTGGAGTTGAGAGGCCGGGCGGCTGGAGCGCCCCTTCGCCCTACTTCCAGGAAAGCGCGGAGAGATCGTTGGCGAAGATCGGCGCGTTCTTCCAGATGCCCTTCAGATTGGCGTCGGCGATGACGACGTTCGCCAGCTGGAACAGGAATGCGTTGACGCAATCGTCCGCGAGCTTGTGCTGCGCATCGACGAGCGCCTTCTTGTAGGCGTCGATGTCCGGCGCCGTCGAAAGCCGCGCGATGATTGCATCGAACTGGGGATCGTTGTAATTGAAGTAGTAGCCCGGCCTGGCGTAGATTCCGATGTCGAGCGGCTCGACGTGGCTGATGATCGTCAGATCATAATTCTTGCCGGTGAAGACGTTGGAAATCCACTCCGCCCATTCGACGTTTTCGATCCTCGCCTGGATGCCGACCTCGGCGAGTTCCGCGGCTATGATCTCGCCGCCGCTGCGCGCGTAGGGGGGCGGCGGCAGGGTCAACGTCAGCTCGAGCGGCAGATTCACGCCAGCCGCCTTCAGCAACGCCTTCGACTTCGCCGGATCATGCGGGTATTGGCCGGTCAGATCGACGTAGCCGGGGTCGTTGGGCGTCAGATGGCTTCCAATCGGCGTGCCCAGGCCATTCATCGCGCCGTCGATGATCGCTTTGCGGTCGATCGCATAAGCGATCGCCTGACGCACTTTGAGATCGTCGAGCGGCTTCTTCTTGTTGTTCATCGCGAGGATGGTCTTGCCCTCGGTGCCGCCGATCATCACCTGAAAGCGCGGATCGCTCTGAAACTGCCCGAGATTCTGGGTCGCTACGCGCGGAAAATCGTCGACGTCGCCGGCGAGCAGGGCCGCGACCTCCGCGGAAGGGTCGCTGATGAAGCGGAACGTCGCATGCGCGATCGCGATTTTGCCCGCGTCGCGGAAACCGTCCCATTTCTCGAGCGTGACCGACGAGCCCTTGTTCCAGGCGGAAAGCTTGTAAGGCCCGGTGCCGACCGGATGATTGGCTTCGTCGGCTGCGCTCTTCTCGTCGATGACGATCGCCGTGTTCTGGCCGAGGTGGAACAGAGCGTCAAAGCTCGGATCCTTGAATTTGAGCACGGCGACGTCGGGATCGCTCGCGTCGATCGACTCGATCGAGGCGAAGAACGCCTTTTCCTTGTTCGTGGAGTCCTTGGCCGCGTAGCGCTCGAACGAGAACTTGACGTCCTTGGAGGAAAACGGCTCGCCGTCCTGGAATTTGACGCCCTTCTTCAGATTGAAGGTCAGCGTCTTCAAATCGGGCGAAAAACTCCATTTGTCCGCCAGCAGCGGCGTGATGGAAAAGTCCTCGTTGATCTTGGTGAGGCCTTCGAAGATATTATAGTGCACGATCTCGCCGATCGCCGCCGCCGCGCCCGATGTCGGATCGAGACCCGGCGTCGGCTCCAGCGTCATGCCGATCGTGACGCTGTCCTTGGGCGCGGCGAGGGCCGGAAAAGCCGCGAGCGCGGCGGCGACGGCGATGGAGATACCGAGAGTGCGCATGCGACGTCCCCCACGTGGCTGGAAACAAATTCGATGCAGCTTTGCACCGCGGGCGGCGCCACGGTCAAGCTACGGCAGCGCGTCATTCAAAATGAGGTTCTTCAACGTTGTGTCATTCCCGCGTAAGCGGGAATCCAGGGTCCCGGCACGTGCGGCCAAGTCTGGATGCCCGCTTTCGCGGGCATGACACTGACGCTTCTGAGTCATCCCCTCATTTTCAATGACTCGGGCGACTAGGGCGGCTGACGTCTCGGATTAGAATTGGACCAACGCGCGAGGGGCCACCGCCATCAGTTTCGCGCCGCGGCTGCGGCAATCGATCGTCGCAGAAAGGCGAGCGGCCCAATCGCTCCAAAGCACGACAGGTCGTCATCAGGTTGGATGGCCGGGAACAACCCGGCCATGACGGGTCTTCGCCTTATCGCGCCGCCGTCGTGACGAGCTTCGTCACCAGATAAGCCTCGATCGCCTCCGACCCGCCCTCGGTGCCGTAGCCCGAATCCTTCACGCCGCCGAACGGGAGTTCCGGGAGCGCGAGGCCGAGGTGGTTGATCGTGACCATGCCCGCTTCGACGCGCTGTCCGATCGCGTGCGCCGAGGCGTTCGAGCGGGTGAAGGCGTAGGCGGCGAGGCCGTAGGGCAGGCGGTTCGCTTCCGCGATGGCGTCGTCGAGCGTCGCGAAGGGGTTGAGAATCGCGACCGGGCCGAATGGCTCCTCGTTCATGATCCGGGCGTCGGTCGGCACATGGGCGAGCACGGTCGGCTCGAAGAAATTGCCCTTGTTGCCGATCCTCCGCCCGCCCGTCCTGATTTCGCCGCCTCGCGCCACCGCGTCGGCAATCAGGGATTCGAGCGCGGGAACGCGCCGCTTGTTGGCGAGCGGCCCCATCGCGACGCCCTCCTCCAGCCCATTGCCGACCTTGACGGCTTTCGCCTCCGCCGTGAAGGCGTCGAGGAAGCCTTCGAAGGCCGGCTTCTCCACGAGGAAGCGGGTCGGAGAGACGCAGACCTGGCCGGCGTTGCGGAACTT
Organism: Roseiarcus sp.; assembly: GCA_049287975.1. GTDB lineage: Bacteria > Pseudomonadota > Alphaproteobacteria > Rhizobiales > Beijerinckiaceae > Roseiarcus. Next base: position 6,057 of record JBAQGU010000256.1, on the reverse strand, counting down.
CGAGGTCGCCATCGTCTTCGCGGACGCGCCAATGTCGGCGTCGGCGCAGACGATGACCGGGGCGTGGCCGCCCAGCTCCATCGTCGCGCGCTTCATATGGGCGCCGGCGAGCGCCGCCAGATGCTTGCCGACCGGCGTCGATCCCGTGAACGAAATCTTCTGAATGACGGGATGGGGGATCAGATACTCGGAGATTTCAGCGGGGATTCCATAGACCAGGCCGATCACGCCCGCCGGCGCTCCGGCATCCTGAAACGCGCGGATCAGTTCCATTGGGGAGCCGGGCGTTTCCTCCGGCGCCTTGACGATGATCGAACAGCCGGTCGCGAGCGCGGCGCAGAGTTTGCGCACGACCTGATTGATCGGAAAGTTCCACGGCGTGAACGCCGCGACCGGCCCGACCGGCTGCTTGACGGTGATCTGCAGCACGTCCGGCGCGCGGGCGGGGATCACTTGGCCATAGGCGCGGCGCGCTTCCTCGGCGAACCAGTCGATCGTGTCCGCGCCGACCTGCACTTCCATTTTCGCCTGCGCGAGCGGTTTGCCCTGTTCGCGGGTCATGATCCAGGCGATCGAGTCGGCGCGCTCGCGCAAGATATTGGCGGCGCGGCGCATCAGCTTCGAGCGGTCGAACGCGGAAGTCTTGCGCCAGACGGCGAATCCGCGCTCCGCGGCGGCCAGCGCGGCGTCGAGGTCCTCGCGGGTCGCGCGCGGAATCTCGCCGAGCGTCTCGTCGGTCGCGGGGTCGAGCACGGGCAGGGTCAGCCCCCGCGCGCCGCGGCGCCAGACGCCGTCGATGAGAAACTGGACTTGGGGATAGGTGAAAGTTGTCAAGGCTGGGGTCTCCGGAAGAAGGCGCGATGGGTTTGACGCCCCTCATATAGGGTTTCCCGCCGGCGTTGGGAGAGTTCGATGAACTCCCCTCCCCTCCCCGCCGACGCAGGGAAGGGGCGCGCGGGCGGGATTGGCGGGCGCAGAGCGATAGCAGAGACTAGCTTCGGCTCTGTCGGGTCCTCGTCTCGACAAGTTGACGGCGCCCTTCAACGTTCGTCGGCTTCGCGGCCATACAACAGCAACAACGCGAGGATGATCACCCCATAGGTGATGCTCCGGCCATATTCCGGCATGTTTATCGCCATCAGGACGCTGACCAGCGCCACCAGTGTGATCGCGCCCGCCACGGCTCCAATGTAGTGGCCCCGTCCGCCAGCGATGTATACGCCGCCGATCACTGCCGCGGCAATCGACTGAAACAGATACGGATCGCCGAGGCCGAGCGAGGCCTGCGAGCCGAACCCGAGCAACATGATCCCTGCCAGCGCCGCGAACATGCCGCTCAGCATGTAGAGGACGATCGTCGTCCTGGTTACGTCGACGCCGGCCAGAAAGCTCGCGCGCGCGTTGTTGCCGATGGCGTAGGCGCTGCGACCGAACGTGGTGAAGCTCAGCACGAAAGACGCGATCAGGATGATTGCGAACCAGAGATAGAGAATGGTCGGAATGCCAAGCACGGCGCCGCGCGCGGCGGCCTGCAGCAAGGGCGGCGCGTAGGCCGCGCAGGTCGGGCACGTCAGGCCGCCGCTGAGGCCCAGCGTCAGGCCTTCCAGCACGCCGTTCATGGCGAGCGTCATCACCACGGCCGGCACCCCGAACACGGCGATCCCGAGGCCATTGCACAGGCCGACGACGGCTCCCATGCCGAGGGTGAGCGCCAGCGCCATCGGCAGGCGGTCGTCACTGCTCGCGGCGCTGCTCATCATCAGGATCGCAGCGCCGTTGAGCGTCCAGGGAACCGACAGGTCGATGCCGCCGATCAGGATCACGAAGGTCTGCCCGGCCGCCACGAGACCGACGAAACAAGCGATGGTCAACACGGCGCCGATGCCGCTCGGGCTGGAAAAGCCCGGCCGGATCGCGCCGCCGATGGCGAACAGCACGACAGCGGCGGCGATCGCATAAAGGATCCGGCGCTGATCGCGCGATACCCCGAAACGGACCGGCTCGAGGCCGCCGACGGGCGCTTCGGGCCGCGGGTTGTCGGCATCCATGTCAGGCCCTACCGCGCATGAACCGGTTGATCCCGCCGGTGACGAGAACCGCGACGACCAGGAACAGGCCCTCGAAGAAGCTCTGATAGAGGGGATCGATCTGGGCGAAGAACAGGATATTGACGATCATGGTGGTGACGAAGGCGCCGAGCACGGCTCCGGTCGGAGTGCCGCGGCCGCCGAACAGATTGACGCCGCCCAGCACGACGGCGACGATCGACCGCAGCGTGTAGCCGTTGCCCGTCGTGGCGTCGCCCGCCGTGGCGTTGGCGGCCATGAAAAGGCCGGCCGCCGCGGCGAACGTGCCGCTCAACACGTAGGCGGCGATCCGCGTGCGGATGACGTGGACGCCGTTCGCCTGCGCCGCCTGCTCGTCGTTGCCGATCGCGTATATGCCGACGCCGAGCGAGGTGCGTCGGAGCGCGAACCAGAAGACGATCAGCAGTAGGACGTAGACCAGCGCGACCGGCGCATCGGTATTAGCGAGCGCGGCGGTGTAGCCGGGCGGCACCTGCCCGCCGGGTTCCGGCAGGACGCGGATGGCAAGCCCCTGGAAGATCGCCAGCGTCGCCAGCGTCACCAGGATCGGCTGCAGGCGGCCGAAGGCGACCAGCAGCCCGTTCAGCAGCCCGCAGGCCGCGCCGACCAGCAGGACGAGCAGCGAGCAGCCGACCATGCTGGCCGGCGTGTCGCCGAGATAGAGCGCCGCGACGCCATTGGTCAGGTCGATGACGCCGCCGATCGACAGGTCGATGCCGCGGGTGATGACTACCATCGTCTGCGCTACGCCAGCGAAGACCAGCGGCATAGTGTTATTCACCGTCGTGGTCAGCTCGAATCCGCCCGGGAAGCGGTGCTGTGCCGCGAAGTAAATCACGCAATAGAGCGCGATGCTGGCTGCCAACAGCACGGCAGCGAGCACCAGCCCGGCATTCTGCCCCAGGAGATGGGACCAGCGGGCCCGCCGCATCGCACGCCGCGCCATGAGGTCAGGCCTCGACCGGGCCGCGGACCGCGGCTGCGACGATATTCTCCGCGGACAGGTTCGGCGCGGTGATTTCGGTGGCCACCCGCCCCTCCGACATCACCAGCACCCGGTGCGACAGATGCGCAAGCTCCTCGGCGTCGCTGGAATACAAGAGAATCGAATGGCCCTGGGCGGCAAGCCGCATCACCAGGTCGTAGAGTTCGTGCTTGGTCGCGGCGTCGACGCCGCGCGTCACGTCATAGAGCAGCAGGATGCGCGGCTCGGCCAGCAGCCAGCGGCCGATCAGCACCTTCTGCTGGTTGCCCCCGCTCAGCGAGCCCACCGGAGAGTTCAGGCCCGGCATGCGGACGTTCAACCGGCCGGCGATCTCCTGCGCCAGCCGCCGCTCCAGCCCGAAGCGCAGGATGCCCGCATGGGCGATGCGCGGTAGGATCGAGAGCGTCATGTTGTCGCGCACGCTCATCGCCAGCAGCAAGCCTTCGGTCTTGCGGTCTTCCGGCACCAGCGCCAGGCCGATGCCGCGGCGAACCGCGTCGCGCGGGCTCCTCAAACGCACGGGCCGGCCGTCCACGGCGATTTCGCCGGCGGTCATGCGTTCGGCGCCGAACAGCAGGAAGAACAGCTCGCGATGGCCGTGCCCGGCGAGACCGCCGACGCCGAGCACCTCGCCGCGACGCAGGCTGAGGGAAACGCCGTAAACGCGGCGGCCCGCGACGCCCTTGGCCTCCAGCGCCGGCTCGCCGCCCCTCAGCGGCGGCGCCGGCGGATAGAGCGCCTCGACGCGACGCCCGGTCATCAGCGTGACGGCGTCGTTCTGATCCAGTTCGGTGAACGTCCCGACGTGCCTACCGCTGCGGAATACCGTGATGCGGTCGGCGATGTCGCGGACCTCGTTCCATCGATGCGAGGTGAAGATAATGCACGCGCCGCGATCTCGCAGCCGCCTGATCTGACGGAACAACCAGACGACCTCGCGTTCGACGAGCGAGGAGGTGGGCTCGTCCAGCATTAGGATGTCCGGGTTGGTGCTGATTGCCCGGACGATCTCGACGATCTGCCGCTCGGCGAGCGAGATCTCTTCGACGAGCGCGAGAGGATCGATGTGCTCGATGCCGAGATCGGCGAGCAGCGCCTCGGCGTCGGCCTCCATGCGGCGGCGGTCGATAAAGCCGAGCCTGCCGCGCGGCTCGCGCGCGATCAGCAGGTTCTCTGCGACCGTCATCCACGGCATTTGGGTCAGTTCCTGGAACACCGTGCGCACGCCGAGCCCGTGGGCATCCTCCGGGCCGCCCAGGTCGACCCGCTTGCCCTTGATGCGGATTGCGCCCGCGTCGGGCCGCAGCCGTCCACTCAGCGCCTTGATCAGCGTGCTCTTGCCAGCGCCGTTCTCGCCGACGAGCGCGTGCACTTCGGCGGTCGCGGCCGACAGCGAGGCGTCGTCGAGCGCTCGCACGCCGCCGAACGACTTGTGCAGCCCGGCGCATACGACCACGGACACATCCGCGGCGGCGAGTTGTTGCGTTGCCATCATCTCGCTTGAAGTTCGATCGGCGCCGTTCGCGGGGAAAGGGCCGGGGGTGAGAGGCTGGACGATTTGCTCGACGGGGCCGGCCGATCGCCTGCCCGTCATCCGCCCTCGGACGCCTTCTTCCCGCGAACGGCGGGAAGAAGGCAGGCGCGATCGAGTTTACGCGGGCAGCTTGACCACCAGCTTGCCTTCGCATGGCGTGCCATCCAGCGCCGCCGCGATGCACATTTGGACGATCGCGTTCGGCCCGGAATCGGTAAACAGGCAGTTGAGGCTGTCGGGTTGATCGGGGAAGACGTTGACGCCGACTTGCAACGTGTCGTTGGTGACGACCGGCGTCGGCAGCACGATGCTCTTCCTCGGATATTGGCCACGCAGCACGGCGCGCGCCAGCTCCAGCGCGACGACGGATTCGAATGGCGCATCGTCATACGAGAGGCCGTCGACCTTCTGGTCCATGTAGCCCATCATGAACTTGCGGAAGCCGTTCTCACCTGTGCCGGCCGTGGGCGGCAGCGGCGTGCGCTTGGCGGCGACGAACGCCTTCAGGCACCCGTCGACGCTGCTCTGGCACCAGATTCCATCGACTTTCGGCAGAGTGGGCAGGATCGCGGCGGTGTTTGTCTGCGTCGCGGCCGTGTCCCAGTTGCCGGTGTAACGGGCGACCACCTTGATACCGGGGTTCTTGCCCCATACGCTGTCGGCCCCCTTGTTGCGCTGCTCGTCGTCGAAGGTGCCTGCGACGCCGGTGATCATGATGACGTTGCCCTGGCCATTGAGCTTCTTGACCAGCCATTCGGCCCATTGCACGCCGAAGCCGAACTCGTCCATACTGATGGTGAGGCCCGACGGCTCCGTCACCGTATTGTCGAACGACACGACGAGAATGCCGCGGTCCGAGGCCTGCTTCAGAATGCCGTTGAGCCCGGTCGGCGAGGCCGCGTCGATCAAGATGGCGTCGACGCCTTGGGAGATGAGGTTGGAGAGCTGCTGCGATTGCTTGCTGACGTCGTTCCCCGAATTGAACCACGTCCCCTCGACTTCCGACTTGTAAGGCTCCATCAGCAGCGCGGCCTTGAACAGGTTCTCCATCGTCAGCCGCCACTTGTTGCCGATGAACGAATTGGAAAGCGCGATCTTGAGCTTGCGGCCAGTGATCGGTGCGGTCGCGGCGCGCGCGACCGGGAGGCCGGCCAAGCCGGCGTAGGCAGCCGCGAGTCCAGAACCGGCCAGTAGAGTTCGACGAGTAATGATATGAGTCATTGGGTATTTCCTCCCGATTTGTTCTCGAAGGCTCAAGGCCTCTTCTGATGACGGTGCGACCCTAGTTGAGCTCCCCGGAATGTCAATGGCGGCGGGGATGCCGGAGGAGAGAATGCTGTTCAAGCGGGCGACATTGGTGAGGCGAATGACCGCTATCCCCGCACGGCCCTATGATTTGGGCGCCAGATCCACGGGTTCTGTCCACCAGCAACCCGGGCGCGGCGTGGCGT
>JBAQGU010000255.1:0-6112 GCA_049287975.1 Roseiarcus sp. | reverse complement strand
GGGGCCGCGCGGCGCGCCAGCTCGCGCCAATTCCCAGCGAGCGCCACGAGGTCGATCGTCAGCACGCCGGCGGCGTTCGAGGATATGGCGGCGGCGCGGTTCACGCCTCGCCCCAGCCGGTCGGCAGGCCGTCGATTGAGACCTTGTTTTTCTTGTTGCGGTATTCGGCCGTGGCGGCCTCGCCCTTCGCCGCCCAGTGATCAGTCAAGGTCGTTCGGGTTCGCTCCAGCTTCATCAAGGGGACGCCGAAGCCGCAGGCGGTCTGGCAGGATTCAATGTCGAACGCGACGATCTGTCGCGCGCCAGGCAAATCGTCGAAGCGCTCCGCGTATTGGCGCCAGAGCGCGCTGCCCGGCGCGCCCACGCGGGTTCGCCCGTAGAGCCGCAGCACCAGCGGATTGCGCGTGAACGAGCAGAACATGATCGTCGCGCGCCCGCCGCCGCGCGCGTGCGCCGCCGTCTCGTTGCCGGAGCCGGTGATGTCGAGATAGGCGCAGAGGTTGCGGCCGAGGACGCGGAACGCATCGAGCCCCTTCGGCGAGAGGTTGACGCGCCCCTCGTGGACCGCGCTCGCGATGAAGAAGACCGGCTGCGCCTCGATGAAGGCGATCAGCTTGTCGTCGAGCGCTTCGAAGAATTTGGCCATATCCGCTCCTCGAGCCGGGCGGTTTGCCCGCCAGGCCTGGTTTTGCTAGATAATTCTTCAAAAGCTTTAACAGGGCAGCGGAAACCTCGCGATGCAGAAATTCGAAACGTTGACCGGCGTCGCCGCGCCGATCGAGATCGACAATGTCGACACCGACATGATCATCCCCAAGCAATATCTGAAGACGATCAAGCGCACCGGCCTCGGCGCCGGGCTGTTCGCGGAAATGCGCTACCTCGACGACGGCTAGCCCAATCCCGATTTCGTGCTCAACAAGCCCGCTTACAAGAACGTCAAGATTCTCGTCGCCGGCGACAATTTCGGCTGCGGCTCCTCGCGCGAGCACGCGCCCTGGGCGCTGCTCGATTACGGCATCCGGTGCGTGATCTCGACCGATTTCGCCGACATCTTCTACAACAACTGCTTCAAGAACGGCATTTTGCCGGTCAAAGTCGCCGCCGAGGATCTGCCGAAATTGATGGACGACGCGCGTCGCGGCGCCAACGCCACGCTGACGATCGATCTGCCGGCGCAGGAAATCCGCGGGCCCGACGGCGGCATGGTCAAGTTCGAGATCGACCCGTTCCGCAAGCACCGACTGCTAGAGGGCCTCGACGACATCGGCCTGACCCTGGTCGAAGCGCCGGCGATCGACGCGTTCGAGAAGAAGTCGGCTGCGGCGAGGCCGTGGGCGTAGACCTCCCCAACGCCAGCCGAAGCAGGACGCACATGGTGAAAAACGTTCAGATGTCGATCAAGATGGAGCCGGAGTTGCGCGACCGGTTCCTGAGCGTGGCGGCGGAGCGTCATCGGCCGGCGGCGCAAATCATCCGCGACCTCATGCGGCTCTACATCGCCGAAAGCGAAAGCCCCAACGCGCTGACCGCACAGACGCTTCGTCGGTCTCGCGATGGCGACGACGTTACTGAAGCTTCCGATCTGACCGATATGCTGAAGCAACTTGGCCTTTGACGCGCTCGGTTTCATTCACCGGCCAGTTCAAACGCGATGTCAAACTCGCGCAAAAGCGCGGCAAGGATTTGGAGAAACTTCGCAACGTGATGGCACTTCTGGTTGCCGGAGGCGCCTTGCCCCCCGAACTGCGCGACCACCCTTTGAAGGGCGAGTGGAGACCGAGTCGCGACATCCATATCGAACCCGACTGGATTCTCATATACACGCCCAGCGAAAATGCGGTCCGTTTCGAACGCACCGGGACGCATAGCGATCTCTTCGGCAAGTGAGCTACAGGGGGAGCTCGGCGGTAGGCGCTGACGTGGCCGATTCGCGGCCGCGTCCGACCGGTCCATCCATCCGTGACCTCGGCCTTCCGCAAGCCGTCGGCGAAGCGCGCGCGTGGGGCCAGATAGATCAGGTTGTCGCTGTCCGCCTCGTCATAACATCTAACTGCGCAGGCAGGATGAAGGCGGCTACCTCGATAGCAAAATCGCTTCACGATAGCACGATATGCGCAATTTATGTTATGAGGCACGGCAAATGAGCTAGGAAGTCTGAAATGAACGTATCGATTGGCGAACGTTGGCAGGGATTTGTCGAGCGCGTGTTCAGCGAGGGTCGCTACGGTTCGGCAAGCGAGGTCGTCCGCGAGGGATTGCGGCTCGTCGAGGAACGCGAAGCGAAGCTGCTCGCGTTGCGCGCGGCGCTCGACGATTCGATCGCGCGCGGCGGCGAGGTCACAGATACGGAGCTCGACGCCGCGCTGGGGACGAGAAGCGCCGAATTGACGCGTAAGGGCGTCGGCGAGTGAGGCGAGCGAGGTTTCTCGCGTCCGTTCGCGCCGACTTTCTGGGCATCCTCACATATATCGCGGAATCCACGGGTAGCGTCGCCGTCGGCGAAACCTTCGTGGCCAAGTTGCGCGCCAAATGCCATGCGTTGGCGGCGCTGCAAGCGACGATCGGTCGCCCTCGCCCGGAATTGCGGCCCTCACCCGTCATGACCGGGCTTGTCCTGCTCGAGGCCGGGCATGACGGTGGGAGGTTAGGAATTGACTGCGGACCGAGGTGGCCTCTTGGGAGCGGACGAGTTAGACGTTCTCCGGCTGCTCCGCGACGGCTTCGGCTGGTTCGCGATTTTATCGAACCCAGAAATCGTCACCGGATTGCGGTCGGGGAATTCCACTACGAGGCGCAGGCTGCCACCCATCGCCTCGACGTAGGATCGTAGCGTCGAGAGCAGGAAGTCGCTTCGCTTTTCGATTCTGGAAACGCCGTCCTGCGAGATGTGGAGCGCCTCCGCGACGCGCGCCTGGGTGAGCTCTTGAGCCTTGCGCAGATCGCGCAGGGTCATCTCCTCTTCGATCAACCGAGCCGCTCGCGCTTCTATGTCCTGTTGCTGATCGAGGGGGAGCGATCGGATCACTTCGTCGAGCGTTCTCGCCATTTTAGGCGTCCCTTTCTTGTTGCGCCAAATGACTGTCGAAGCGGGCGTCCGCCCTTGCGATCAGCGAGCGGTAGAAGCGCTTTTCGCTTCCGCCTGCCTTGTCGCCTGCGACGAGGACCAAAGCGCGCCGCTTTGCGTCGAAAGCAAAGGCCGCGCGTCAGACGCCGTCGGCGGCCTCGAAGCGCAACTCCTTCATGTTGCCATGTTTCGAACCCTTCAGCGTGTCCACATGCGGGCGGCCGAGCTGTGGTCCGAAGGTTTCAAGCAAACGGGCCTTGGCGAGCAGCGACGTCTGGACTTCGTTCGGAAACGCTAAAATTCCGCATCGAAAATGGGATGGAAGATGACGTCCCAACTCGTCGCTTACCCTACAACGCGGTCAAATATGCTGTCAAAGCCATAATTCCGCGCCTCGACGCCGCCTCGGAAATCCCCGATGATGGAAGCATGATTCGCCCTCTGCTCGCCGCCGCCCTCGCCCTGCTCCTGGCCGCCCCCGCCCGCGCGGATTTTGCCTCCTGCGTCGGCTCGATCAAATCCGAAGCCGCGCGGCAGGGCGTCTCCGGCGCTACCTTGAAGGCCGCGTTCGACGGCCTGCAGCCCGACACGAAGGTGCTGGAGTTCGAGACCAGCCAGCCCGAGTTCAAGACGCCGATCTGGGACTATCTGGCGGCGCTGGTCGACGACGAGCGCGTCACCGACGGCAAGGCGGCGATGGCGGCGAACGCCGGCGCGCTCGCCAGGGCCGAGGAGCGGTTCGGCGTCAGCCGCTATGTCATCGCCGCGATCTGGGGCGTCGAGTCCAACTTTGGCCACGACATGGGCGATCGTTCGCTGGTGCAATCGCTGACGACGCTCGCCTGCGAGGGATCCCGGCGGCCGGGGTATTTTCGCGGCGAGTTGATGGCGACCTTGAAGATCGCCGATCGCGGCGACATCCCGCTCGACAAGCTCAAAGGGTCGTGGGCGGGCGCGTTCGGCCAGACCCAGTTCATGCCCTCGACGTTCCTGCGGCTTGCGGTCGATCTCGACGGCTCCGGGCGCGACATCGTCGATTCCGCCGCCGCCGCGCTGGGCTCCACTGGCAATTACCTGCGCAAATCCGGCTGGAGGCCGGGCGAGCCCTGGGGCTTCGAAGTCAAGCTGCCCGCGGGCTATTCCGGGCCTTCGGGCCGCAAGAACAAGCAGCCGATGTCCGCCTGGGCCGCGCGCGGGATCACGCGGATCGACGGCAAGGAGCTCGGCGCGGGCGAGGCGGGCCTGCTGCTGCCGGCCGGCGCCGACGGTCCCGCGTTCCTGGTGACACACAACTTCGATGTCATCTATTCCTACAACGCCGCCGAGTCTTACACGCTGGCGGCCGCCATTCTCGCGCAACGCCTCGCCGGCGGCCATGGCACCGTCACGCCGTGGCCGACCGACGATCCCGGCCTCTCCCGCGCCGAACGCCGCGAGTTGCAGACCCTGCTGACAAAGGCCGGCTACGACGTCGGCGCCCCCGACGGCGCGATCGGCGCCAAGACCAAAGCGGCGATCGCGGATTTCGAGGGCAAGAAAGGGCTGAAAGTGGACGGCCGGCCATCGGCGAAGGTGCTGCAGGCGCTCCGGAGGTAGGAAAAAGCTGGCGCTCGCAAATCACGCCGCCGCCGAAGCCGGCCGGATTTCGTCTCGAATGCGGTCGCCGACCTCCCGCTCCGCGACAGCCAGCTCATAGGCCGTCTGCAGGTTGAGCCAGAACCGCGCGCTGTTGCCGAAATATCGAGCGAGCCTGAGCGCCGTGTCCGGCGAAATTCCTCGTTTCGCGTTGAGGATGTCGGTGATGCGACCGGACGGCAGTTTCAACTCGATGGCCAGACGATTGGCAGAGAGTTCGCGCGCTTGCAGTTCACGTTTCAGCACGCGTCCGGGATGAACGGGGACCATGACTTCGCCTCTCAGTGGTAATCCACGATCTCGACATCCCAGGCGTCGCCGCTCTCGAACCGAAAGCACAACCGCCAGCGCCCGTTGATCGTCATCGCCCACTGATTCCGCCGATCTCCTTTCAATTTGTGGAGGCCGATCGATTTCAGCGGGCTGAGGTCTGCCAACGAAGTGGCCGCGTTCAAGGAAACCAGCATATCGAGCGCCGCGTCTTCGTCCAGACCGGAGAACTTGCCCTTGCCAGCCTCGGCGAATTTCTCCGTCGCCCGGTTGGCCCAGGATTTTATCATCGCGGTTCATACTACGTCTGCCGTACCATGTCGAGGGACAAGCGTGGAAAGGAGATGGAAAGGTTGGCCCGGCATCGCGCCCTTGATCAACGTCAATGTAGCGCAGCTCCTCCGTAGGTGCGGGGCCCCAGGAGAAGAAAAAAGACGCAGGAAAATTTTCCTTCCGCAACTTTCTGATTCTGGTGCGATCGTGCCTTGGATCGTACCTGTCGTCGTAATTGGTCCACCTGACACCCCGCACGAGGTAGCGACCGATATGACCGTACCAGACCCACTACTACTGCCCCTGGAAGAGAAACTATCGGCGAACGCCGATGATCCAAGTGCCAGGGTGGCTAAACCGGCTAAAAGAATACGATGGAAATTCATCAGAATGTCTCCGCGATACCGACGTTTTGACCCGCAGTACCAGAGATTGCATAAAGTGCAGCCGTGGTATTCAAGGTAATGGCATCGCCAGCTGGTAATTGTATACCTGTAGTTACAAGCACGCTAGATCCACCAAGATAGATCGTTACGGTGCCATTGTTGAGGATAGTAATCGCAATACGACCAGTTCCAGCCACTCCTGTTCGAGCAGCGGCCAACAATGTAGCGGTAACCCCTACCGTAACTTGATTTGTAGCCAGGTTTGCTGCACCGACAGACTGAGAAGAACTGCCACCACTTCCACCACCCTCTCCGGAAACAATAGCTTGAAGGGTGGTTTCTTCGGTCGGAACCGATACTAAATCTCCGGCAATCTTAGGTACTACCCCTAAGAACCATGTGTCCTCTGACATATTCTTATATCTCCCTTAATAGTATGAAAGTCCTCATGGCTCTGAACCCTCTATGCCAATCATTATGC
>JBAQGU010000254.1:0-4739 GCA_049287975.1 Roseiarcus sp. | reverse complement strand
GAGGTGGCCGCTCCGGTCGCGCTCGTCGCCGGCGACCGGCAATCCGACGGCATTTTCCCGCAATGGTCGATTTCCCAGAACATCGGCGTCCGGTCGCTCGCCAAGCTGCGCGTCGGGCCGCTGATTTCACCGCGCCTCGAGGCGAAGCTCGCCAATCGCTGGCGCGCGCGCATCAAGATCCGCACGCCCGACATCGACAACAACATCCTGTCGCTCTCCGGCGGCAATCAGCAGAAAGCGCTGTTCGCGCGCGCGCTCGGCTCGGACGCGCGGATCGTGCTGATGGACGATCCGATGCGCGGGGTCGACTATGGCACCAAGCTCGAGGTCTACGATCTCGTGCGCGACGAGGCGCGCGGCGGGCGCACTTTTCTCTGGTACACCACCGAAACCGAGGAACTGAAGAATTGCGACCGTGCCTATGTCTTTCGCGACGGCGCAATCGTCGCCCATCTCACCGGCGAGGAACTCACCGAGGATCGCGTCATTCATTCCTCCTTCGCAGGCGCTCATTGATGGCGCGGGTCTCGCTGTCTGGTTCCTGTCATCCCCGCGAAAGCGGAGATCCGGTCGTGGGGCCGCGACGCGCCGGCGCAAAACGGGAAACCTTGCGTCAGCGGCGCGATCCGGCCAATCCTGACGCGCGCGTGGCGTCCTGGATCCTCGCGTTCGCGAGTATGACAAACGGCGGTTCCGCGCCATGACGGCCCCTGCCCCCGCAATCGTCGCGACGCGAGGACCCGACGTCCGCCGCGTGCTGCGCGCGCTGCTGCCGAGCCTGTCGCTGGCCCTGGTCCTGGGCGCCATCGCGTCTCTCAATCCGCGCGTGATCAGCTATTTCGGCTTCACCCTGATGCTGAATTACGCGGTGCCGATCGCGCTGGCGACGATGGCGCAGATGTTCGTGATGGCGGGCAACGACATCGATCTGTCGATCGGCACCTTCGTTGGCTTCGTCTGCTGCGTGACCGGGACCTATCTGAACGATGATCCCGCCATCGGCATCCTCGCCCTACTCGGCTGCATCGGCGCCTACGCGGCGCTCGGCGCGCTGATCTATCTTCGCAACCTGCCCTCGATCGTCGTGACCCTCGGCATGAGTTTCGTCTGGCAAGGGCTCGCGATCCTTCTCTTGCCGAAGCCCGGCGGAAAGGCCCCTGCCTGGCTGCAGGCGGTCATGGCCTACAAGCCGCCCTTCATACCGCTTCCGATCCTCGCCGCCGTGATCGTCGCGGGCGTCGGCTATTTCGGCCTGATGCGGACGTCCTACGGCGCGATCCTGCGCGGCACGGGCGGCAATTCGGTCGCGATCGGGCGCGCGGGATGGTCGCTGCTGAAGGCGAAGGCGGTTCTCTACGCGTTGACGGGAATCTTCGGCGTGCTCGCCGGCATGGCGCTGGTCGGCATCACGAGGTCGGCGGACGCCAATATCGGCAACGGCTATACCCTGCTCTCGATCGCCGGCGTCATTCTGGGCGGCGGCGAATTCGTCGGCGGAATCGTCTCGCCGATCGGCGCGGTGATCGGCTCGCTCACGCTGACGCTCGCCTCGACGCAGCTGCTCGGCTTCATGCGGATACCGCCAGACTGGCAGGTCGGCGCCAATGGCGCGATCCTCGTCATCGTCCTCGCAGCACGGGTGCTGATAACGCGCAAGGGCCGTGAACGATGAGCGGCTTGCTCGCCGGCCTCTCGCGCCGCCCCTGGATCTGGTCGTTCGCCGGCGCGGCTCTGGTGTGGCTCGGCGCGATCCAATTCACCGGCGGCTACGGCGCCGGAGGCATGCTGACGGCGGCGCTTTCGCTCGCCGTCTTCGCGGTCATCGTAGGCATCGGGCAAATGTTCGTCATCACGCTCGGGCCGGGCAATGTCGATCTCTCGCTGCCCGCCAATATCGGCCTCGCCAGCGCGGTCGCGATGAAGACGATGGGTGGCGACGATTCGATGGTCGCCGTCGGCCTTCTCGCCGCGCTCGGTTGCGGCCTCGGCGTCGGGATCGCCAACTATCTCTTGATCTGGGCATTGCGGATTCCTCCTATCATCGCAACGCTCTCGGCGAGTTTCGTGATCCAATCCATCGACATCAGCTACGGCCGCGGCTTGCAGATCAAGCCGCCGCCGGGCTTCGCGGACTTCACGAACGTTCAATTCGCGGGCGTTCCGATGCTCGCGATTCTGACGGTGGTGTTCGCTTTCGCCGCCGGCGTTGTCCTGCACCGCACGATCTACGGCCGCTCGGTCCTGGCGATCGGCCAGAACATCCGCGCCGCGCGGCTGGCGGGCGTGTCGGTCGAGCCGATCAGGTTCGCGACCTATGCCCTCTGCGGCGCCCTGGGCGGGCTCGACGGCGCCATGCTGGCCGGCTATTTTCGCGGCGCCAACGTCGATATCGGCAACGAATATCTGCTGCTCTCGATCGCCGTCGTGGTGATCGGAGGCACTTCGGTCGCGGGCGGCAAGGCGAACATCCCCGGCGTCTGGGGCGGCGCGCTGTTCCTCGTGCTGTTGCAGACGATGCTGAATACGTTCGGCGTCAGCGCTGGCGTCCGGCTGCTGCTGACCGGCCTGATCATCGTCGCCGTCATCACCGCCGCGGGCGGCCCGAAGGCGCGGTGAAGCGGCCGTCAACCTCTCGCCGAGGAGCCCCGCTTTTCCGGCTCGAAGCTGATGCGAAGCCGCGTATGGGTGGCTTTCGCGAACCGCTCCAGCGTCCGCGTGGACGGCATGGACTTGGCTCCTTCCAGGCGAGCCACGGCCGGTTGCGTCGTACCCATCGCCCTGGCGACCTGCTCCTGCGTCATTTCAGCATCGGCGCGCGCCTTGATGAGCGCCGAAGCCAAGGCGAACTCGTCTTCCAGCGCATCATAGGCCGCGACGAATTCGGGGTCCTTTCGCCACTCCTGGAAGGCCTCTTCAGCTGGCATGAATTTCCGGCTCATTTCACCTCCTTGGCCCGTTTCAGAGCCGTCGATTTCGCGGCGCGGAGTTTTCTTCGTCTTCTTGGGAAACACCGGTGAACCACCACCGCGCTCGCCTGTTGTCGCGACATAGCCGGTCACGCAATGGGGTCTTGCCCTTCCTTCATGGGCATCTCCCAGACCGCCGCGCCTCCAGATGTTTCACATAGGGCTCACACACCCGTTCCAGCCCATATGTATGTATCAACTCGGAGATGCGCTCGCTCCGATGTCGCGAGGCAAGCGCATTTTTCGCAATATTTAGCCATCAAAATGGTCGCACGCCCGTGTCCTGAGGCTCTCTACGCGCCCTCCGTCAATTGGATCGCCTGGAAAGCCGCTGATCGTTCAGAGGCGAGCTACCACGGCCAGCTTCCTGACTTCGCCGTTTTGGTAGGCGCGCAAGAATGCGTCGTAGTCCTTGAAGGACACGCAGCCGTTGGAATCCCCGTTCGGACCCAGCATATACGTGTGGGCGAGCAGACCGGCGCGACCGAAGATATCGCCGCCGCCGATGGGATTGAGACGCAACGCCTGCACGCCGTGGAAAGAGGCCTCCCGGGGCTCGAGTTCGTAGAGATGAGGCGGCGTGGCGCCGCGCATTCTCTCGTTGACGTGATTCGGATCGTCCAACCTGTCGCCCAGGCCCGAATGCGCTTCCAGTTTCGTGCCATTGGGAAGGTAGACGGTATGCGCCGAGAGATCATAAATCGCGGTATATTGATCGTAGCCCATCGACGTGGGGGAGACGGAGCTTCTCCCGAGGCCGAACAGCGACCCGAACCCGAAGCTTCTACCCGACAACGAACTGGGGGCAGCGCTTCTGCCGACGGCGCCGCTTTCCGGAGTTGCGGAGGCGAGCGCAGGCGCGGAATGCGGCTCCGCCAACGTATTGACGGCGGTGCTTCTGCCGATGGCGCTGGTTTCCGGCGCCGCATAGCCGAGCGCAGGGCTGGAATGCGGCGCGAGGCCAAAAAGCTTCTCGATGAACGTGCGGTTGTCAGCCGGGGCGGCGGGAGCCGCCGTCTTTACGCTCGGCTGCGTTGAATGGCGGACGATAGGCGGGGCCGCGTCCGGCGACTCCAACTCGGCGGGACGAGGCGGCGGCAGAGGCGCGCCGTCGGCGGGTTCGGAAACTTCCCGTTTTGGCGGTAGCGGGATGTTTTCCGGCGGCGCCGTTGCAGTAGAGGGCGACGCTTCAGTGGCAGGCGCCGCGGTGGGGGCTGCCGGAAAGGGCTCGAGCGTGGCCAGGAGCCAAGGCGGTTTCGCGGGCGAGTCCGGCTTGGAGCGGGAAAATCCGGGGTCGATCAGCTCGCCAAACGGATTCGAAGCGACCGTCAAGGCAACCGCCCGGGACGGCGCAGGAGCTTTGGCGACACGGGGTGCGGCAGCCGGGATCCGATGCAGCATGCACGCGCCTACCACGACGCTCAAAATGAGCGCCACGGCTCTCAGATCGGTCTCGGAGGCGATTTGCCGCGACAATTGGCGGCAGCCGAATGAAATGCCCCCCAGCCTCGCACCGGTCCCCTGCATCACTTGCCCACGCTTTTACCAATTCTGTTCATGCTTTTATCGCGCGCTGCTTTAAGATCCATTAACGCAACTCCCCGCCCCCGCACAACCGTAAAAATGGCTCGGGACACTCGCCCACAATCCTGAGCCTGGATTCGCGCACTGAATATTCGGAACGCCGACTCGATTTTTGAGTTTATATCGATTCAGCCAGGAGGTCGACATGGGTAGCCAACGCCCCGACGACAGTGGGAGCGCCCACGACAC
>JBAQGU010000253.1:0-4963 GCA_049287975.1 Roseiarcus sp. | reverse complement strand
CAAGAGGCGGGGAGGGGAGTCACCGCGGTTCCCTCCCGGTTCTCACGGGAAGGGGGGTGCCCGGGGTGTAGACGAGCGGGGGAAAAACCATGGCTTTCCAAGGCTTCGGACCGAAGGCGCTGCCCCTTCTTAAGGCGCTCGGCTTTCATCAGACCAAGGAATGGTTCGAAGCCAATCGCGCCACCTATGAGGACGACCTGAAGACGCCGATGGGCGAACTCGTCGAGGACCTTTCGGCTGCTTTCGCGAAGACGAAAATTCCGCTCCAGGGCAACCGCAAGACGTCGGTGTTTCGGATCCATCGCGACGTGCGCTTCGCCAAGGACAAGAGCCCCTACAAGACCAATGTCGGCGCCGTGCTGACGCGCGGCGGGGGCAAGAACGACCCAGGATTGTTTTACGTTCATGTCGCCGTCGACGGCTGTTTCACCGCGGCCGGCTTCTACGACCTCGAGCCGGATAAACTGGCGCGCATCCGCGCCGCGGTCGTGCGCACGCCCAAGACATGGAAAGCGATGCTGGCGAAGCTCGCCGGGACAGGTCTGAAACTCTCGGATGACTACGCGATGAAGCGTCCGCCACGGGGCTTCGAGGGCGTCGAGGACGCGGAAATCGCCGCGGTGCTGCGGCTGAAGTCGTTAATTTGCAGGCGGCCGATTCCCGATGACCGGCTCGGGACGCCGGCCCTCATCGCCGACCTCGAAACCTTTGCCAGGGACGCCCTGCCGCTGCTCCAGTTCGGCTGGTCCGCCGTCATCGATTCGCGGTGAGACGCGGCTACGTCGTTTTCGGGTGGCGCCGCGTCCGGAAAACGTCATGATGGGCGATGGACCCAACGGACGTTTCTGATGCTCGACATTCCTTCAAGCCCAGTTGCTCTCGGCGCCGACTATCTTACGGTAAAGCGCGCGATCGAGTTCATCTCGACGCGCTGGCGCGACCAGCCGTCCATCGAGGCGATCGCCGAGCACGTCGGCCTTTCCGCCTCGCATCTCCAGTTCGTCTTCAAGCGCTGGGCGGGTCTGACGCCCAAGGCGTTCCTGCAGGCGATCACCATCGAGCGCGCACGCGAACTGTTGCGCGATTCGGCGACCGTGCTGGATACGGCCTATGACGTCGGCCTTTCCGGACCGAGCCGACTGCACGATCTCTTCGTCACTCACGAGGCGTTGACTCCCGGCGACTACCGCCGGGACGACCTGACGCTCGGCTTCGGGTTCCACGATTCGCCGTTCGGCGAGACGATCGTCGTCGCCGCGCCGCGCGGCCTCGCGGGTCTGGGCTTCGTCGACGAAGGAAAACGCGAGGCCGCGCTCACCGACATGCAGCGGCGCTGGCCTCGCGCGAAATTCGTCGCGAATCCGGATGCGACCGCGCCCTATGTCGCACGCGCCTTCGATCCAAACCAATGGCGGCCCGAAACGCCGCTCAGAATCGTCATGATCGGCACCGATTTCGAACTGCGCGTCTGGGAGACGCTTTTGACGGTGCCGATGGCGCGCGCCACAACGTATTCGGACATCGCGCGCCGCATCGGCAAGCCGAAAGCCGCGCGCGCCGTCGGCGCCGCGGTCGGCCGCAATCCGATCTCCTTCGTCGTCCCCTGTCATCGCGTATTGGGTCGCTCGGGCGCGCTCACCGGCTACCACTGGGGCCTCGCGCGAAAGCAGGCGATCATCGGCTGGGAGGCCGGGCGGGTTTGAACAGCGGGACGCGTCCCCCGTACCAGCCTTGCGGCTGGGCGTCGAACTTCATCGCCACGACGAGTCGTCCTTGGGAAGACGGCCCGCATCGTCGATGACTCTGACCTGATGCGGCGGGTCAGGCCTCCAGCGCCAGAATATGGCGTTCAGATCGGCGGGCGACGCGCCAGGCGCAAAACTCGGCGCAATGATCCCGGCCTGCCCCGCCGCCATCAGACGGTCGGCGAGCGACCAGCTCGGCGGCGTTTCTCCATTGCCGGCCAGATGCTCCCACGGACACGCGAGCGCGGTTCGATCGACGGCGAGCGCGACCCGCGTCGCGGCGTCGGACAAATCCGCGATATCCTCGCAATCGACTTGGTAGCCGCACAGCGTCATCGGCTGCGCTTTGAATGGAAACGCTTGTTGCGCCTCCAGCCATGCGGTTTCAAAGCGCAACGATGTGTAGAGGGCGGGAACGCCGATGCGATTGAACCGCCCACCATGCAAGGCCGCGCCCTGCCCCGAGGCCGGATCGAACGCCCAGCGCGGATGATGCGCGCGCCACGCGACGGCCCGAAGCCTCACGCATAGCCGCCGATGGCGATGCGGCTGAGATAGGCCTTGACGGCTTCGGCCTGCCCCGCCCTGACGAGGTCCTCGGCGGTCCGGTCGCCGAAAGAGGGCAACGGCTGAGCGCGATACCAGGCGAAAGCCTGCGGCGCCGACCCCGCCCAGGGCAGCACGCGGTTGATGATCTCGACGATGTCGCGCAGTCGCGCCTGCGTCGCTCGCCCCTTCATACGGGCGGTCTTGGAAACGGCTTCCCGCGACAGCCCCGAGGCGATCGCAAGCTCGCCCCGGGTGATTCGCAACTCATGACTCAAACCGTCCGGCGCGACGAAACCGTCCGTACGAATGACGTCGGTCAAAAAGGCGTGCGCTGTCTTGGCCATGATGCGCTCACAGGATGCCCGGGTTTTGGTAAGACATGTGAGGCGGTGCGGAGACTTTTGCAAGCCGCGGGCGGAGCGATGCGCGACCCGCGGAAGTCGCGAATCGCAAACAGGGCTCTCCGACCCCTCTATCGACCCTGGCTCTTCGCACGCCTCATCGCGCGATCCAGCGATTCGAATACGCGTGGCTCGGCGCTCAGCGCGACATTGAAACGCATGTAGTCGCGCCATTGCGGGCTCGGGCTGAACACGCGGCCCGGAGCAAACACGACGTTCTCCTCCAGGGCCGCCTTCGCCACGTCGACGGCGTCCAGGCCGTCGGGAAGCTGCGCCCAGAGAAACATGCCGCCGCGCGGCTCGATCCAGGGCGTCACGCCGAGACTCTTCAGCCGTCGGATCGTCAGTCCGATCGCCTCGGCCAGACGAGGGCGCAACGCGTCGATATGGCGGCGGTACGAGCCCTCCGTCAGCACGCGATGCAAGATGTTCGCAGCGAGGCTGGAATGGCCGAGCGACGTCGCGAGCTTCAGATCGACCAGCGCGTCCGCCCAGTCGGACCTCGCCGCGATATAACCGGTCCGCCATGCGGCCGAGACCGTTTTGGAATAGCCGCCGACCTGAACGATGCGATCATAGTCGTCGAAAGTGGCCAGACGCGGCGAGCCAGGAGAACTCGACGATGACCGAAGCTATCATTCGCATTTGCAACGACGGCGACGCCTTGCTCGCCGAGGCGGGCGAGCGCTTCAAGGCCGCTTGGAAGACCGGTGAGCCGACCGCCGCCGTCTTCACTTTCAGTTCGCCTGCACGATTGTTCTCGGTGATCCGCCCGAAACGCTGGCAGTTGATCGAGCGTCTGCAAGAGATCGGCAAGAGCAGCATCAGCGGCCTCGCCCGATCTCTCGAGCGCGACGTGAAGCGAGTACGGGCAGTCTGGTGATGGGATGGTGGACACGCGCGGGGCCAGCGGGAATCCCCGCGCCGCTTCAAGCGGCCCGGCTCCGTTTGACGCTGATTTCCAAATCTCGGCCGAGCGCGTGAAACGCCGCTTCCAATTGTTGCAATCGGGAAGCGTGGTCGAGTTGAAGGAGGCGATCCACCTGCTCGCGGTGGGGCCATCGCAACCGCCGTTGAAGGTCGGTGCGCGTGAGCCCCTCTTCTCTGAGGGCGCGATAAAGCGCGACTTTCAACGAAATCATGACAGGCAGAAACGCGAAGGCGGCGCGACTGTCGTCCGCCTTTTCCAACGGAGGAAGATCGCGCCCCTCGCTCATCCGGGCGGCGAGCGCTTCCTCTACGGCGTCGCTCGCGCGCCGCGACGCGTCCTCACGAGTTTCGCCGAACGTCGTCAACTCCGGCAGCGCGGAACATGTCACGAGAAAGGTCTCGTTCTCGTCCGGCTCGACATCGATATGATAGCCAAGCATCACTTGATCTCCGGTTTTTTACGTATCACGCCCAAGGAAGTAATAGTCCCCTCGGGCGCCGACGTCGTCGACTCTCAACTTGGGCGACGCCCAGAAATAAGCGCCGTGCTTGCAGTTTTCGTCATGCACGGGCTTGAGTCCTTCACGCTATGTCATTCCCGCGTAAGCGGGAATCCAGAGCCGCGCCACCTGAGGCCAAGTCTGGATGCCCGCTTTCGCGGGCATGACACTGGCATTCTGAGTCACCCTCTCATTTTGAACGACTCGCGCGACCGCCGCCCAAGTCGACATCTACCTGATTTGCTGGCTGTGCCTGTACTAAATCCGTCATGGCAAAAAAGACGGATATTCGTTTCCTTAAATCGGAATTTGTGCTACGTTCATAATTCTTCTAATCAGGAACACTCCTCCGCCATGAACGCGCCCCTCTTCGCCACCGACCCGAAGCGAACCGCCGTCCGCCGCTCGAAGGCGCAATGCGGCCCGACGGCGTCTGGAACGGGGCCGAAAGAAGGCTGGCCCGACGAAAAAATTTGGAAGCGGAACCTTGTGGTTTGGAGGCCTTGTAACCCCTTGAAATCCCACAAAACCGCCAAGGCTTTCTTTGGAAAAGCTTGGACGAAAACAGCTTAGATTTGGAAAAGCTTGCAAGAAAGCTTGGAGGCCCGTCTTTATTTTGCCGCTTCTAATCCATGTCGCCGAGCCGCCGCGCGGGTCGCGTCTCCTATCAGGCTGAAGCCGCGCGGCGCCTTTCGGCGCCTCGCAATTTCATCGCCCTTACTTCGCGAGCGCCTTGTCGGTGACCACGTGGCTGTACGCGCCCGTGGGTTCCTTCGAGATCACCGGGTCCGAGCCGCCGGTCAGCAGCGTCTTGACCGTGCGATCGTAGTCGGCCTTG
>JBAQGU010000252.1:0-3849 GCA_049287975.1 Roseiarcus sp. | reverse complement strand
CCCCAGGCGTCAGCGCGCATGATGCGCGCGATCGGCGTCGCCCTGCATTCGCTGTTCGGCAGCTCCGAGGCGCCGCACAAGGGAAGCACGCTGAGAGGCCTGGCGGCGAGCCGCGGCGTCTATGAAGGACCCGCGCGCCGCGTCTCCAGCCCCGCGGAGTTCGACCGCATCGCCAAGGGCGACGTGCTCGTCACGGAGTCGACGACCGAAGCGTTCAACATCCTGCTGCCACTGCTGGGGGCGATCGTCACCGACAGCGGCGGCCTTCTGTCGCATTCGGCGATCGTCGCGCGCGAATATGGCATCCCGGGAGTCGTCGGCGCCCGAAGCGCTACGATGCGGATCGCCGACGGCGCATGGGTGCGCGTCGACGGCGACGCCGGCGAAGTGACGGTGCTCGCGTGAAGCAGGTGGTCCCGCTCGAGAAGGCGCTGAACGAGACCATGTTCGGCTCCAAGGCGGTCGGTCTCGGGCAGGCGCTCAGGGACGGCCTTTCGGTGCCGCCGGGGATTGCGCTCTGCGGCGCCATCGTCGACGCGGTCGCATCCGGCGAGGCTCGCGCCATCAACGAGGTCCTCAAATGGGCGAGGCCGCTCGGCGGCCCGCTCGCGGTGCGCTCCTCCGCCGCCGACGAGGACGGGGCCTCGGCTAGCTTCGCCGGGCAGCATCTGACGCTGCTCAATGTGCCCTCCTGCGAGGAACTGGTCGTCGCCTTGCGAGAGGTCTGGTGGTCGGCGAATTCGGATTCTGCGATCACCTATCGCAAGAAGGTGGGACTCTTCACGCGCCCGAGCATTGGCGTCGTCGTGCAGGGATTGCTCGACCCGAGCGCCGCCGGCGTGATGTTCACGAGAAATCCCGTCACCGGCGCCGACGAACGTGTGATCGAAGCGAGCTGGGGCCTCGGCGAAGCCGTGGTGGCAGGGCTCGTGATACCCGACAACTTCCGGATCGATCGCTCGGGTCGGGTGCTCGAAAGAAGAGCCGGGTTCAAACAGATTGCGATCCGCACTATCCCCGCTGGCGGCACCTTCAAGGAGGACGTCGCGGAGGAACTCGTCGAACAATTCTGTCTCGACGAGGAAGCCATACGCGAACTCAGCCGTCTCGCCGACCGGTGCGAACAGGTCTACGGCCCCGCCCGCGACGTCGAATGGGCCCTCGCCGGAGGCAAACTCTATCTGCTGCAATGCCGAGCGATTACAGGAATGGCGCCGAAATGACGGGTCGAAATTGGACGCGGTTTTCCGCGCGGCGGGATAGATTGCGATGAAAGGCGTCCCCATCGAAGCGCTGCAGCAGCTTCCGCTCTTCGCCGATCTCAGCAAACGTGAAGTCGAGAGAATCGCGAAGCTGTTCAAGGAGCGCCGCTTCGGCAAGGGCGAAACCGTCGTGCAGGAGGGCTCCGCCGGCGCTGCCTTCTTTGTGATCGAGTCCGGGGAGGCGACCGTCTCCATCGGCGGCAAGGAACGCTTCAAGCTGAAGGCGGGCGATCATTTCGGCGAGGTCGCGCTGATTGACGAAGGCGCGCGCATGGCGACCATCACCACAACCGCCGACCTCGTCTGCTACGGCGTCACCTACTGGGACTTCCGCCCTTTCGTCGAGCAGAACGGCGTGATCGGCTGGAAACTTCTGCAGCGCATGGCGATGATGCTGCGAGCTGCGCGTGAGGGATGACGACAAGCTCGATTGCCATGGAAGTCACGCCTCTTCTCGAGGTGATGTCGGTGAAAGGAACGAGGTAATGCCGGAAATTATCGTTTACGCGGTCGAGGGCCGGACGGCCGAGCAGAAGAAGTCGCTGATGAAGGATATCACCGACGCGGTGGTGAAAAATTTCCACGTGCCGCTGGAAGCCGTGACCGTGCAGATCGTCGAATCGAAAAAGGAGTCGAAGGCGAAAGGCGGCGTGCCCTTTACCGAACGGTGAGCTGGCGAGCCGGCGCCCGCTGCCCACCATCGCGCGTTGCGGAGCTGACGCACGGACCCGGCGCGAACCGATGCACGCGACTGTGGCTCAAGCGACAACGCGCAAAAAAAGGCGGAATGGCGCGATCCGCAAATCTCGGCTAAATGGCGGGGTCAAGACCAAAATGGCGCAGAGACGGTCGTTTGGGGGTATCTTTGAAAATATCATTTTTTGCCGCCGCTACAGCCGTCTTGCTCCTTGAAGCCTGTGCGCCTTCGGGGGGCGTTGACGGGGCTGCCTCGCCTGAGTCTCCTGCGCAGCTTTCCGATGATCAGCATAGCCATCAAGTGACCCCCGTCGGAACAACGCGCCCATCAAATTTTCGGGTGGCCGCGCTCGGATCGTCGATTCCGCAAGACGATGTCAATAAGATTTGCGAGCGCGCCAAGCTCGGTTCCCTCCCAGAGGATCGTGCGGGCGCGATGCGAAATTGCGTCGGCGAAGAGACTTCGGCGCGAGATGAACTTCGACGTGATTGGGGTAAGAAATACGCCGTGGCTGACACGAGCAATTGCGCCTCGACGCCAGGAATGCAATTCAGCTATGTGGAATTGCTGACATGTCTGCAGATGCAACATGGCGGACGCAATCTCGGCAACGGATCGGCGATCGGATTGGCGGCGAAGACGCCCCCGTCGACCCCGCCGTCCCCGAGTGCCGAAAAACCCTGAGTGCCACTTGGATTCATTCCCGCTATCGCAATGGGTGAATTCCATGGGGAGGGCAGCCACGTTACTTTGCGCGAGCTCGCCTTCGGTTTCGCGCCTCTCACGACAATATGAAGCCAGATCAGAATTCACGGTCCGCGCCGAGGCTTTTCCGGCCGCGGGGATTCGCGCTATGGGTCCGGGACCTGAAGGAGACGCCTCATGCAAAAGCGAAAACTCGGCCGCACCGATCTCACCATCGCCCCGCTGGTCTTCGGCGGCAACGTCTTCGGCTGGACGGCCGACAAGAAGACCACGTTCGAGCTGCTCGACCGCTTCTCGGCGGCGGGGCTGAACGCAGTCGATACGGCAGATGTCTACTCCGCCTGGGCGCCGGGCAACAAGGGCGGCGAGTCCGAGACGATTCTCGGCGAATGGATGAAGGCGCGGGGCAAGCGTTCGCAGACGATCGTCGTCACCAAGGTCGGCTCGCCGATGGGCCCGGGCAAGAAGGGCCTGAAGGCCAAATACATCGAGGAGGCGGCCGAGGCGTCGCTGCGCCGGCTGCAGGTCGAGACCATCGACCTCTATCTCTCGCATTGGCCCGACCCCGATGCGCCCCACGAGGAGACGCTCGGGGCCTACGCCAAGCTGATCGCCGCGGGCAAGATCCGCTGGTGCGGCGCCTCCAACTACAACGCCGAGCAGATGCGCGCCGCGCTCGACGCCGCGAAGGCGAAAGGCCTGCCGCGCTGCGAGGTGTTGCAGCCCGAGTACAATCTCTACGATCGCGGTTCCTACGACGGGGCGTTGCGCGATCTCTGCATGCGCGAGGAGATCGGCGTCATCACCTATTTCAGCCTCGCCAAAGGGTTCCTGAGCGGCAAATATCGCAGCGAGGCCGATCTCGGGCAGAGCCCGCGCGGAGGCGCCGTCGAGGCGTACCTCAATTCGCGCGGATCCCGCATCCTCGCTGCGCTCGACGAAATCGCTGCGGGTCATAGAGCCGCGCCCGCGGAAGTCGCGCTCGCCTGGCTGATCCAGCGCCCGGGCGTCACAGCGCCAATCGCGAGCGCGACCTCGCTGACCCAACTCGAAAGCCTGATCCGCGCGACCGCTCTGACGCTCGGCGCCGGCGAAGTCGCGGCGCTGGACGCGGCGAGCGCTCTGGCGGAGTGATATTCACCTCTCCCCGCCTCTTGCGGGGAGAGGAGAACGGCGCGGCTAGCG
>JBAQGU010000251.1:0-4572 GCA_049287975.1 Roseiarcus sp. | reverse complement strand
ATCGATTCCTGGGACACCGACGACGAGCTTGATCCGCCGAAACCCAGCCGAGCGTGAGGCTCGTCTGATCGGCGGAATCCGCCGAAGATCTTGCGGCGCTTCGCGCGTTCATCGCCGCGGACAGTCCGAGCGCAGCAAAGAGAGTGGTTCATCGCATCGCCGAGATGGTCGAGACGTTACTGCCGCAAAATCCTGAAATTGGGCGGCGAGGAAGAAAGTCCGGGACGCGAGAATTGGTAATCTCGCAGACGCCGTTCCTCGTCGCATATCGCGTTCACAACGAAACGAAATCCTGCGCGTTCTCCACGGCGCGCAACGCTCGCCCGATCGGCTATAAAGCGTCCCCGTCAATCCCCGGCCAGCCTCATGTTCGCCTGCACAGTCCTTACCCTCTTTCCCGCCATGTTCCCCGGCCCGCTAGGCCAATCGTTGGCTGGCGAAGCGCTGGCGCGGGGCTTGTGGTCGCTCGAGGCGCGCGACATTCGCGACCATGGGCTCGGCCGCCATCGCGCCGTCGATGACACGCCCGCGGGCGGCGGCCCGGGCATGGTGATGCGCGCCGACGTGCTCGCCGCCAGCCTGGACGCGGCGCTGGCGCCGGACGATCCGCGTCCGCGGCTGATCATGAGCCCGCGCGGCGAGCCGTTCACGCAACGGCGGGCGCGCGAATGGGCGGCGGGGCCGGGGCTCGTGATCGTCTGTCCGCGCTTCGAAGGCGCCGACGAGCGGATCGTTGGGGCGCGCGGCTTGGTCGAGATCTCGATCGGCGACTACGTTCTTTCGGGCGGCGAGATCGCGGCGCTCGCGGTGCTCGACGCCTGCATCCGGCTGCTTCCCGGCGTTATGGGGAGACCCGAATCGGGCGAGCAGGAGAGTTTCGAGACGGGCGGGCTCGAATATCCCCATTACACGCGCCCGCGTGAATGGGAGGGGCGGAGCATTCCCGACGTGCTGCTGTCCGGCGATCACGCGCGCATCGAAAATTGGCGGCGGGAGGAGGCGGAGCGGATCACGCGGGAGCGGCGGCCCGATCTTCGCGAGCGATGAAATTCGCCGATTGTCTTTTTGGCGCAGAAACCTGGACGCCGGATTGAAGCGATTTCGGCGCCGGAGCCGCCGACGCCGCTTTCGCTTCGAAGGAAAGCATCGACTCGCGGGGCCAAACCCTTTCGCAGCGGAATGTCTCTCGTCGAAATCGACGCCGAAGCGAAACGGAAATTTCGATTGCGAAAGAAAAACGTTTCGCTTCGGCGCTCGCAAGTCCTTGATATTATTGGGGTGCGAAATCGACGATCTCGCCCTCTGCTGTGATTTCAAGGACTTGCGGCGCATTCGGATTCGCGCTGCCTTCGCTCTCCGCGCGGCGCCGCCGGGCGCGGCGTTCGGCGAGAACTTCGCGTGTGATGGCGAGGCGCTCGAAACGTTCTTCCATCTCGTCTGCCTCGTCGGCGAGCCGGAACGCCGCGGATCCCCCGAGATGGAGCTGACGCTGCGTCAGCTTGCTCAGCTGCTCGATGACCCGCAAGAAAGCAGGGACCGCCGCGGCCTCGCCAGAGTCGATCTTGGCGCTAAGCAATTCCTGGGCCTGCTCCAGACGCGCGATTTGCAGAAGCGCGTAGTCGTTGGCAGGGTCGCCTTTGCGTCGCGCGAGTTCCTCGGCGACGATCTGCTGAATGCGGCGGATGCCCAACCCTTCGGCTTCCGCGATCTCCCCCAGACTGCGACCGTCCATCATCGCAGCGTAGATATGGCGAACGCGTTCGGATTTTTTGCTCGGCGATGTCGGCTTGACGTTCGGGTCGGACATGACGGCGCCTCAGACGAAGGAAGAGAGATTACAATGTACCAGCAATTCTTATTTCCAGAAAGAAAAATGCACTTTTCGGTTTCGCCGTCGGCAACGAGGCCGGCATGTCGATGGCGGCCGGCAATCGCTCGGCGATTCCCTCGGATCGAGATGGCGATCCGCCGGGGGCGCTCGCCCTGGAAAATCATCGCGGCGATCGAGCAATGGAGGAGCGAGGAGGCGGAGCGGATCGCGCGGCAGCGGCGACCGGATCTCGCGCGCCAGCGGAGCGAAAAAGGCCTCGATTTGTCGGCCGGCGGCCTTCGCCGCCGCTCGTCATGCCCGGCCTCGAGCCGGGCATCCAGGCGGCGCCCTCGGTGATTATCCGCGGATGTTGGCCTGGATGCACGAGTCAATCCCCGGATCGTCGGGGATACTGGAGGAATATCCGAACCTCTCCGCCTATGTCGCCCGCGGCGAAGCGCGGCCCGCCTACAAGCGTGCTTTCGCCGCTCAATTGCCGGTTGTGACGGCCAAGCGACCGACCAGCTGACAACGGTCCGCTCTGGGCTCAGTCGAGCCCTTCGATGACCTCCTTGCGCGTCGGCCTGCCGTTTGCAAAATGAGCAAAACGCATCCATTGTTCGACGGTTTACCAAGGAGGCCGGCTTGCGAGTCTTGGGCACGATATTTCTCCCCATCGCCTTGATCGAATTGTGCGCGCCGGCCTCTGCCAGTGAAGCGCTGCCAGAAAATGGCGCAGCGAAACTCGCAGCCTACCAGGTCTGCCACCCGCTAGCGGCGGTCGACATGGGCCCTTTGGGTTCCGAATCCTTCACCGAGTGCAACGGCATCGTCAAAAATCTGGGCAGTCAAAAGCTCCCGGACAATCTTGCGATACGCTGCTTAGAGGATACGAGCCCTCGACAGGAGGCGTACAAGTATTTCGGGACCTGCGTGCAGACCGACGGAGATGGAGACAAACTCTTCATGACCTACGAGGGGTCAAAGAGCGGCCAAATCAAGTGGATTGGTGGAACTGGCAAATACAAAGATGTTGATGGTTCGGGGAACTTGAGCGTTGTAGTCGCCCCTGGCAGTACTTCTAGTCTTTTTGCATATACTCTCAACTACGATGTAACTTGGACGAACAAACCGAAATGATTGAGTAGCTGTTCATCGCTGCGGCTTGCCTGTTGCAGGCCATCCCGCTGAATGATTTCCAAGCCTGTCGCTGCGATTGTCAATCGTTGAGCGGCGAGGGGCACAATGCGATCTAAACGTCCGCTCCCCCCTTCCCCGGCGCTCGCCTCTATTTGTCTGTCCGGCCATGGAGGCACGGGTCGGGGACGTGCATGACGAAAGCGCAGCGCTTATTTCACGGCGTCACCTCAGGCGGCAAGCCGAAGGCTCTTCTCAGGACAGCGTGAAACCATGAGCCAGCGGATCGCGGTCGTCGACGAAGATCGTGTTGTAGCCGGTCTTCCGCGCCCACCCCGCGACGCTCGGGAGGATCGCCGCGCGCCCGCCGACCTCGGCGAGGCCTTCGATTCGACAGTCGAACATCGTGCCGATCAGGCTTTCGTGCACGAAATCGGCGCCCACCGCGAGACGGCCTTTCGCGAACAGCTGCGCCATGCGCGCCGAAGAGCCCGTTCCGCAAGGCGAGCGATCGATCGCCTTTTCGCCGTAGAACACGGCGTTGCGGGCGTCGGCGCGCGCATTCCGCGGTTTGTCGCACCACATGACATGGCTAACGCCGCGGATGCGGGGCTTCAAAGGATGGACCGGCGCGAGCACTTCCTGCGCGGCCTTCCTGACCAGCGGGCTGAGCCGCAGGATGTCGAGCGCGCTCGTCGTATCGAGGCCTCGCCAGGAAGGTTGCGGCTCGACGATGGCGTAGAAATTGCCGCCATAGGCGAGGTCGATCACGAGTTCGCCGATCTCGGGCACGTCCAGACGCACTTCCGCCACGTGCAAAAAACTCGCGACGTTGAACAGCCGGACTCTGGCGACCTCCGCGCCGTCCATCTCGTATTCGACGTCCACCCGGCCCGCCGGCGTCTCGATCGCGATCCGGCCCTCGCACCTCGGCGTCACGAGCCCTTCTTCGATCGCGACCGTCACGGTGCCGATCGTTCCGTGCCCGCACATCGGCAGGCAGCCGCTCACCTCGATGAAGAGCACGCCGAGCTCGCAATCCTCGCGGACCGACGGATAGAGAATCGATCCCGACATGACGTCATGGCCGCGGGGTTCGAACATCAGCGCCCGCCGCACCCAGTCGAATTCGCGCAAGAAGGCGTCGCGCCGATCCGCCATCGAGGCGTGCGGCAGCATGGGCGCGCCGCCTACGACGACGCGAACCGGATTGCCGCAGGTATGCGCGTCGATACAGGAAAAGGTATGTTTGGCCACGATGAACCCTCGGGAGCTGTCGGAAAATAACCGAATCGGTTGGACGGCAAAACTCGCGGGTTGTAGCCCCTTCTCCCCTTGCGGGAGAAGGCGGACGCGCGAAACGCGGCCGGATGAGGGGGATCGAGCGGAGCGAGACGGCTCCGTGCCGCACCGCTCACTCCTGATGAATCCTCACGGGTCGAAGCGCGCGATCGAAAAAGGCGTCACGTCGATCGGCGGCGTCCGTTCGCCGATCAGATCGGCGATCAGTCTGCCCGTCGTCGCGGCTTGCGTGAGACCGAGATGGCCGTGACCGCAGGCGTACAGGATATTTCGCTGGCGGGGCGAGCGTCCGATGATGGGCAGGCTATCGGGGGTCGCCGGAC